>JBJKOR010000148.1:0-27079 GCA_046707185.1 Anaerolineales bacterium
TTGAGACGTCCGAAGAGCGAGGGGGTGTCGCTCGATCCGGCTAGTGCATAGAGCATGGGCGGTCCGAAAGTTGCCAACAGCGAAATCGGAAAATAGGCAAAGAAGCCGGGCATCAGCAGGCCGACAGGCAGCGTCAGGAATAGCGTAATAATCATCAATGGATGAACCAGGTAGCCGGTTATATGCAATGAACTGCTGAGCCGTTTATACCAAGGAATGCCTGGCTCGCTAAGAAGGCGCTTGAGCGTTTTTCGTGCTACCTGGATGCTCCCCTTTGCCCACCGAAATTGCTGCTTCTTGAAGGTCTCGATGGAAACGGGCAATTCGGCGGGAGCAACAACATCCGGGAGAAACTCGAATTTCCAGCCGCGCAGCTGTGCACAAAAACTTAAGTCAAGGTCCTCGGTCAATGTATCAATCTGCCAACCTCCTGCATCTTCGATGCAAGAGCGGCGCCAAATACCGGCGGATCCGTTGAAGTTCATGAAGAGATGGTTGCGCGACCGAACGGTCTGTTCGACGATGAAATGGGCGTCCAGGGCCAGGGCCTGGGAACGAGTGAGAAGGTTGTAGTCGCGATTGGTATGTCCCCAGCGAGTCTGGATGCAGCCAAGCTTTGGGTCGCTGAACCTTGGAACGGTTCTTTTCAGCCAATCTGGCGCAGGAATAAAATCCGCGTCGAAAATTGCAATCAGTTCTCCCCTCGCCGTTTTCAACCCATTCTTCAAGTTGCCGGCTTTGTAACCTTCCCGTTCAGTACGAAAGATGCATTCGATATCGATCCCATATGCGCGGTAGCCTTCTACCAAGCTGGTGGATAGCAGGGCGGTGTCATCGGTTGAATCCTCCAGTAATTGTATTTGAAGGCGGTCTCTTGGATAATCGATCCTTGTTACCGATTTCAATAAACGTTCCAACAAGGATTTTTCGTTCATGACCGGAAGCTGAATAGTTACCATGGGCCATTCTTCAGGCTCGCAAATTGGTTCTTCCTTGTCCGGGTGTTTTTTTGTGTAAACGAAAAGTACCGATGTAATAAAGGCATTCAAGCCGTAGAGCGACATAACAAACATGCAGAGTAGGTACAAGATTCCGAGAATATAACCGATCAAAAGCATGACATTCCTTTTTTATATGGGAAAGGAAACCTCCCCGCAACTCTAGGGAGGCCCTACTAGTATTGTGATTATAGCCAAATTATAGTCTAGAACCTCGATCTATAGCTTAATTTATTTTCAGGATGTGGTCTTCTGTGGGGAAAATAATGTTATTGATGAGACTATCATAAAAACTTATTTGGAAATTCAAAAGGCCGCCTTAATGCCATTTCTGCGTGGAAAAAACTCCGTTTCCGCATCGGACCTCGAAAAATGTCTAAACTTAACAAAGATTCTCCGCCGTTAACAATTGGTAAATGGTTGATAGAATCTATGTTATAGGGATATAATAGGCGGCGAAGAGCAATTGCTCCTAGTGAACTTCTGATGTGGAGAACATCTGACACTTGGAAAGGAGGTGAGGGGAAGGGGATAGCCGCCGAAAAAATATGTATGTAGTTAGTTGGACAACAATATATCTGTCGCAGTTTTTGCAAAGGAGTAAAGAAGAGATATGTATACCAAGAAGTTTGGTTTCCAATTGTTCGTCGTGTTGGCAGTAGTTGCGATGGTGCTTTCTGCTTGCGGTACCGCTGCTACACCAGCGCCCACAACCGCGCCGGCCGCTAGTTCTAGCGGCGGTGCTTCGTCCGACCTTGTTGCTGCTGCTAAAGCTGAAGGTATGCTGACAACCATTGCCCTCCCACATGACTGGTGCAACTATGGCGGTGCTATTGCTGACTTCAAAGCCAAATATGGCATCCAGGTCAATGAACTCAACCCGAATGGTTCATCGGGCGAAGAGCTCCAAGCTATTGTTGCCAACAAGGGTAACAAGGGACCACAGGCCCCGGATGTGATCGATGTTGGTTTAGGCTTTGGCCCGCAGGCCATGCAGCAAGGGCTGCTTGCGCCGTACAAGGTGTCAACATGGAGTGATATCCCCAATGACGCAAAGGACCCGAATGGCTATTGGTACGGTGACTACTACGGGGTGATGGCATTTGAAGTCAATTCTGATGTCGTCAAGAATCCGCCACAAGACTGGTCCGATCTGTTGAAGCCTGAATACAAGAATCAGGTTGCGCTCTCTGGCGATCCGCGCAGTGCCGCTCAGGCCGTTCAAGCTGTGTTTGCCGCTGGCCTTTCTGCCGATAACGGCGACGTCGCAGGCGCTGGACAGGCTGGTCTCAATTTCTTCAAACAGTTAAACTCGCTGGGCAACTTTGTGCCTGTGATTGGCAAGACTGGCGAAGTGGCCAAGGGTGAGACCCCCATCAACCTG
This sequence comes from Anaerolineales bacterium, assembly GCA_046707185.1. GTDB lineage: Bacteria > Chloroflexota > Anaerolineae > Anaerolineales > Villigracilaceae > Fen-1038. The sequence continues at coordinate 2,383 of JBJKOR010000148.1, forward strand.
ACTTGGGACTATCTGTCACTGGCAGATGCCGATACGCTCAATGGCAACCCCAAGATCACAACCATTGTTCCCAAGTCCGGCGTCGTTGCTGGCGTCTACATCCAGGGAATTAGCGCCTACGCTCCACATCCGAATGCTGCCAAATTGTGGGAAGAATTCCTCTATTCGGATCAGGGCCAGTTGGATTGGCTGAAAGGCTATTGCCACCCCATTCGCTTCAATGCGATGGCTCAAGCGAACAAGATTCCCGCAGATCTTCTAGCGAAATTGCCGCCCGCCGCGAACTACGCCAAGGCTGTTTTCCCAACATTGGATCAGCAGACTGCATACAAGACTACGATCACTACAAATTGGGATAGTGTCGTCGGTGCGAACGTTAAATAATATTCTTGCCTGTATTCCTACCCTTCCTCGCGTACGCCGGGGAAGGGTAGGGGAAGATATGGAGACGGAGGATGGCTGAAACTACTCAAGTCGATTCTCACGGTAAATCGTTTTTTCATTCCATGGCGTTTCCAAATTTAATGGTATGGGTGGGTGTTCTGCCGTTTTTCCTGTTTGCGATTCTTTTTCTGGTATGGCCCTCCAGTTCGTTGGTCGTTGGCAGTTTCGAGAATACAACAGGCCATTTCACGTTCGATAATATCGCTGCTCTTTTCACGCCCAGTATCTTGAGTTCATATACTGTTAGTATTGAAATCAGCGTGGTGACGGCTATTGGCGGAGCGTTGTTCGGCTTCATGTTGGCGTACGCCGCGATTCTAGGCGGATTGCCGCGTGGGGTGCGTACCGTACTGATGAACACATGCGGTGTGGCCGCGAACTTTGCAGGCGTTCCGCTGGCCTTTGCTTTTATTGCTACAATAGGGCGGACGGGGGACCTCACAGCGTTTCTCAAGGGTTTTGGACTCGATATCTATGGGGCGGGCTTCAATTTGTATACTTTTTGGGGACTTGCCCTGACTTATATGTACTTCCAATATCCTTTAATGGTATTGCTGATCGCCCCCTCTCTGGACGGGCTTCGGCGCGAATGGCGTGAGGCTTCGGAGAATCTGGGTGCAAGCTCGTGGCAGTACTGGCGCTTTGTGGCTCTGCCCATTCTGACGCCATCCTTGCTCGGCACAGTCATTCTGCTTTTCGGAAACGCGTTTGGCGCCTATGCAACTGCCTTCGCTTTGACGGGGGGCACCCTAAATCTTGCCACAATCGTCATCGGCGAACAAGCGACTGGAAATGTGTTATACAATCCGAATCTTGGTTATGCCCTTGGCTTGGGAATGATTGTCATTATGTCCGTTTCAGTTGGCCTGTACGCGTGGCTTCAACGCCGGACAGCGGGATGGTTGCGATGAAGAAGATCAATCTGTGGGCATGGTTTTGGATTGTTCTCGGGGCGCTGTATTTTTTTGTGCCGTTGATTGGCACTTTTGATTTCTCGTTGCGGGCGAAACGTGGGGTTTTGGGCTTTCTCGCATATGAAAATGTGTGGAATGATCCTCGTTTTCGCCAGTCGTTCACTTATTCAACGGTGATCGCACTTGTTACCATTTTTCTTGGCCTTCTCCTGATTGTTTCAACGGCCTATTGGGTGCATTTGCGATTACCTCAGGCGCGTCCCGTCATTGAGTTGATTACGCTGCTACCGTTTGCGATTCCACCCATTGTGCTTGCTTATGGTTTCATTGTAATCTATAGCGGACCGCCTCTGGCCCTGACCAATAATGCGGTCGGCGTCAATGTTTTGCTGGTGTTTGGATATATTGTTATTGCGATGCCGTATATGTACCGTTCTGTGGACGCGGGTTTGCGCGCGATCGATGTGCGAACTCTTACTGAAGCAGGGCAGAGTTTGGGCGCTGGCTGGTTCACAATTTTATTTCGCATCATCCTGCCCAATATACGCACGGCTCTCCTAAGCGGTGCATTTCTAACGTTTGCCATTGTTATTGGCGAATTCACATTTGTTAGTGTGCTTGGCCCGTTTACTTTTGGCCCTTACATGGTATTGCTCGGGCAGGATCGTGCCTATGAACCTGCTGCTTTGTCCATTATAAGTTTCGCGCTTACATGGGTAGCCATGATGTTAATTCAGTTCATCGGACGCGGCGCACCAGAACAAAGTCAAATTGCGGGCGCACACTGATTGAGAGAAGAGAATCAAAGATGACACATCTATCCCTATCTAATGTCTCAAAGAAATTTGCAGAGACTTTTGCCGTGAAAGATTTCGATCTGACCGTGGAAAAGGGCGAGTTCGTTTCATTCCTCGGCCCCTCCGGTTGCGGCAAGACCACTACCTTGCGTATGATTGCTGGATTTGAAACTCCTACGACTGGTAAAGTCGTCCTCGATGATGTGGATGTTACCAACACGCCGCCTAATCAGCGCAATGTAGGAATGGTCTTTCAATCTTATGCTCTCTTTCCAAACATGACCGTGGCGCAGAATATTGGATTCGGCCTTCGCATTCACCGAGAGTCTGATTCTGCAATCAAGCAGCGGGTCGAAGAGATGCTGAAATTGATCCATCTGGAAAAACGCGGAAAAAATTACCCGCATCAACTTTCCGGTGGCCAACAACAACGCGTCGCACTAGCCCGCGCATTGGCAATTCATCCACAAGTGCTTTTGCTCGATGAACCTCTCTCCGCGTTGGACGCGAAGATACGCGTCAGCCTGCGGGCAGAGATTCGTGCCATTCAGCGTGAACTCGGCATCACGGCAATTTATGTGACCCACGACCAGGAAGAAGCATTATCCATCTCGGATCGCATTGTCGTGATGAACGTTGGCGTGGTTGAACAAGTTGGGACTCCCTTTGGGATTTATAACTTCCCCCAAACAGGCTTTGTGGCTAATTTCGTTGGAACGTTGAACACGGCCAACGCCGAAGTGATTGATCCTTCCAAAGGTTTGATTAAGATGGAAGGGGTTCAGTTGGAATCGGAATCGGAGGAGATAAAGAACAAGCAAAAGGGAGACAAAATCATCGTTGCGATTCGGCCCGAACGATTGCACTTCTTATCGGAAGGGAAGAGGGTAAATGTATTCGATTGCAAAATCGAGAACATCACATTCCTCGGCTCGGTGGTTCGAGTTCAAGTATCGGTTGGTAATGCGAAATTTAATAATGATGTTTTCAACAACCCATTCCTGGAATTGCCGAAGATCGGTGAGAAGGCGCAAATTACTTGCGCGCGCGATGCTATTTTAGTGTTGAAGAGTTGATTGGTATTTAGATCGTTTGAATGACGCTGATGATGTTTTTGCGTCGAAACCTTTCTCTTTTATCGGTGGGAATGATCGTACTTGCGGCGAGTCTAGCCTGCGCTTTGAGTGGCGCCACCCAATCGGAGGCGCCACTTGCTCCCCAACCAACTCAAAATGCTCAATTGATTACTCCAGCAACTGCGATGGCCACGCCAACGGCTAGAGTATACAGGTTTATCGTTGAAAGCCAGCCGACAAGTGCGCCAACGGCCGCGCCAGAAGTGCCGGAAGCGCGGCGGTTGACATTGGAATATCCGCCATATATCCGTGTTGGCGATTCGGACATCATTCGTTTGACTCTCGAAGTGGATACGCTTGGCAATATAACCCCAACGGCGGAATCCCAGGGGAATATCGTCCAGGGGAAGATTGTACAAATTCCGAACGTATTCGATATGCATGATGTTTTTGCCGAAGCGCGTTTGGATATCGCGGGGCTGAAAATTCAGCCGCCGGATGTTCAGAGCGAAGCTCTAACTCAGGATCAGGCGGCTACATTTTATTGGAGCGTTCAGCCCACAGATTCGGGAACGTTTCGAGGAACAGCCTGGTTCTATTTGCGGTTTGTGGACAAAACCAGCGGGGCAGAAAGCCGACAAACGGTATCCGCCCAACGGGTCGAGATTGATGCGAATAACTTCCTCGGTCTCTCCGGCGGCGCAGCGCGAACTGCCGGTGGAATCGGATCCGTGATCGGCGCGGTGTTGGGATTCCCCTTTGCAGATGATATTTTGAGACGGTTGTATCGCAGACTGAATAAATCTGGTTGAATCATGTATATATTCGTATGAGCAAATATATGACGAAAATCACCCCGAAAAGCGATACCAAATCGCTCTGCCTCCGGAATCATTGGTGGTACAATGTCGCCCGTGCTTTTTTGCACAGGCGATTTTTTTGTCGGAGCAGATATGCAAAACGATTGGTTATACATCGGCTTGTTTCTTGTGATTGCAGCGCTCATTCCGGTTTCGGCGCTGACTATTTCATGGCTTGTATCGCCGAAGAAGCCAAACCCCATTAAGCAAAGCACGTATGAATGCGGCATGGAAACGGTAGGGGAAAACTGGGTACAGTTCAAGGCCCAGTATTATATTTTTGCGCTTGTGTTTTTGGTCTTCGATGTGGAGACAGTATTCCTTTTCCCGTGGGCGGTATCGCTGGGAAAGCTCTCCCTGTTTGCGGTGATCGAGGGAATTGTCTTTGTCCTGATCCTTATCACAGGGCTGGTATATGCCTGGCGCAAAGGCATGTTGGAATGGGTTTGATTGGGTGAATAGTACAAAAGGCTGAAAGGCTTCCCTTCCAGCCTTTTCTTTGTCTTTATGAAACGCTGTGTTATTACCTTTGTCTTGTCTCTAAATAAAGAATTAAGTTCGGAAATTTGTTCAGAAAGCAGTAGGAGCGCCCATGAATTTTTGGTTTGACCCTGTTGACTTTATTGCTCATTGGCTGACCGGCCTCTTGACCGGTTGGGGATTGGCAGGCTGGCTCGCCAGTTTGATCATTCAACTGATCGGCGTGGTGGTGCTGATTTCCATAATGATGTTGTTCGATATTTTCCTGGTGTGGGTGGAGCGCAAAGTGGTGGCGCGTTTTCAGGACCGCCTTGGACCGAACCGTGTTGGCCCGTTCGGCATCTTCCAGCCTTTCGCAGACATCATCAAACTGATTATTAAGGAAGACATCACGCCGGATGGCGCAGACAAAATCGTCTACAACCTCGCGCCGATTCTTTCTTTGACGTCGGTCTTGTTGCTTTGGGCAATTGTGCCGCTCGCGCCGGTGATCTTCGGCGTGGACTTGAACGTTGGTGCGTTATATATCATCGCCGCCGGTTCCATTGGAACGCTTTCCATTATTATGGCGGCATGGGCTTCGAACAACAAATACGCGTTGATCGGCGCCTTTCGTCAGGTGGCAGTGCTCATTTCCTTTGAAATCCCGATGATCGCCACGATGCTCATCCCCACTGTTTTGGCCGGTTCGATGGGAATGAATGAAATTGTTCAGGGACAGCAAAATATTTGGTACGTGTTCCTTGCTCCGCTGGCGGCGCTAATCTTCCTGATCGCGGCGATTGCGGAGTTGGGTCGTGCGCCGTTCGATTTGAATGAAGCGGAATCGGAAATTGTGGCCGGCTTCCATATCGAATATACCGGCATGAAGTTCGGCCTGTTCTATGCGGGCGAGCTTCTGCACGCCTTCACGTTTGGCGGTTTCTGGGCGATTCTTTTCCTCGGCGGTTATCACTTCTTTGGACTCGAGAATCTCGGACCGCTGGTGGCCGCTGTTATCTTGATTGCCAAAGGAATGTTTGGTTATTGGATCATCATGTGGATTCGTTATACCGTGATGCGTATCCGCATCGATCATATGCTGGCCTTCAACTGGAAGTTCCTGACCCCGGTGGCGTTTGTATTGTTGATGGTCACGGCCTTGATGAATGCGCTTCTGCGCGGGACTTCGAGCGGAGTCTACATTGCAGGCATGTTCTTGACGAACGTCGTCCTCGTCTGGATCGTCATTGAGATTCTGCGAAGTTTCAGCCGCAGCGAACGCGAAAAAACCGAAAGCGTGGCCGCCGCTGCCGCACCAGCGCATCATTAGGAGAATGACATGACTGGAATACAAATTTTCTTCTTGATTGTTGGACTGGTCATTCTCGGCTCGGCGCTGATGGTTGTGACGACTCGGAATCTCATTCATGCCGCCTTATGGTTGATCGTGACCTTGTTCGGTGTGGCGGTTTTATATGCCATCCTCAACGCGAGTTTTCTGGCAGTGGTTCAAGTGGTGGTTTACATCGGCGCGATTGCGATCCTGTTCATCTTCGCGGTGATGTTGACGCGCAAAGAGATGCGCGACCGCGGCCCGCAGTTGAACAAAGGCTGGTGGTTGAATGCGATCATCGCACTGCTGACCTTCGGCGGCTTGTTCTGGATGCTTCAGAGTTGGAGCGGCTTCTCGAAAGTCGCGTCCGATTTCCCGGCCGGGTATGACGCGGTGAGTCAATTGGGCAATGCGCTGACTTCGCCGGACGCGTTCGTCCTGCCGTTTGAAGTCGCGTCGGTTTTATTGTTGGCGGCCCTGGTTGGCGCGGTTTATATCGCATTCAATCGGAAATAGGAGTTGTGATGATCCCGCTTTCCTGGTATCTCATTCTTTCTGCGGCGTTATTTAGCATTGGCTTATTTGGTGTGCTTTCCCGCAAGAACGCCGTCGCGATCCTGCTCGGCATTGAGTTGATGCTGAACGCCGTGAACATCAATTTGGTTTCGTTCTGGCGTTACGGCGATGTTTCGCAAATGGCGGGGCAGGTGTTTGCCATTATTGTGTTTGCGGTCGCGGCGTCCGAAGTGGCGGTCGGTTTGGCGCTGGTCATTTCGGTCTATCGCCGACGCAATACCGTGATCGCCGATGAACTTGATTTGTTGAAGTGGTAGGAGCGACATGACGACCGATACATTGATTTGGTTAATTCCATTACCGCCCATCCTGGCATTCTTTTTGATTGTGTTATTCACGAATCGAAACAAGGCGCTCAGCCATACCGTGGCAGTGGGCGCGGCGTTCCTTTCGTGGTTGGGTTCGATGATCGTTTTTGTGCGCGCCATTAGCACGCCTGATCTCGGAAAGACTCCCTTTGCTTCATTCATAAATTGGATTCCAACCGCAGATACGTGGTTGAAGATTGGCGTGCAGATCGATCCGTTCGGCGCGGCGGTGTTATTCTTCGTCGCCTGGACGATCTTGATGATCTTCCTTTACAGCATTGGCTACCATAACTTTGGTCAGCCGAAGGGCGATCACGATCAGGCCGGACTTCCGCCGCACGGCGCGACTGATGAACATGGTCATCATGTGCCATCCGTCGAGCCGATGTATTCGCGCTTTTTTGCGTTTATCAGCTTGTTTGCATTCGGCATGTATACGCTGGTAGTTTCCGATAACCTGTTGACTTTATTTGTGGGTTGGGAAATCATGGGCTTGTGCTCGTACCTTTTGATCGGTTTTTGGTATGCCAAGCCATCGGCGCGCGCCGCAGCGGTCAAAGCCTTCATGACCACGCGCATCGGCGACGTGTTCATGCTGTTGGGCATCGTCTTCCTTTACAGCGCCACCGGCTCGCTCTCCTATCGGGATATTTTCCAGCCTCAGGTTTTGCATACGCTGGCAAGCGTTTCAACTCCTATCCTCGGACTTTCCGCGGCAGGTTTGATTGGTTTGTTGCTCTTCATCGGGACGATTGGTAAATCGGCGCAATTTCCACTGCATGTTTGGCTGCCGGACGCCATGGAAGGTCCCACGCCGGTCAGCGCCATGATCCATGCCGCCACGATGGTTTCGGCAGGCGTGTACATGATCATCCGCATGTTCCCGCTCCTCAGCCTCGATCCGCATACGATGACCGTGATTGCCTTCATCGGTTCGTTCACGGCGCTCTTTGCAGCGACGATTGCTGTAGCGCAGAACGACATCAAACGTGTGCTGGCTTACTCGACAATTTCACAGCTTGGTTATATGGTCGCTGCGCTTGGCGTTGGCGCATATGTTGCCGCAGCATTTCATCTGATTACGCACGCTTTCTTCAAGGCGCTGCTCTTCCTCGGTTCCGGTTCCGTCATTCATGGCATGGAACATGGTATGTTTCATACCGGCAAACATGATATCGATCCGCAAGATATGTTCAACATGGGTGGGCTTCGCAAGAAGATGCCGATCACGTTCTGGACCTTCCTCATCGGCGGTTTTGCGCTTTCCGGCTTCCCGCTGTTGACGGCCGGTTTCTGGTCGAAGGATGAGATCTTCACCGAAGCGTTCGGCACCGGACATTTGGCGGTCTTCATCACGTTGGCTTTGGCTGCCTTCCTGACGGCTTTCTACACCATGCGCCAAATCACATTGACCTTCCTTGGTCAGCCGCGCACGGAGGAAGCAAAGCACGCACAGGAGACTCCGTGGACGATGACGGTTCCGTTGATTGCGCTGGCGATCTTCGCAATGGGGTATGGCTGGGTTGGCATTCCGAGCGATTTTCTCGGTCTGCATCTCAATCCGAGTTGGTTCCACGAATTTGTCGGCAGCACGCTGGCGGTCATGCCTGCCGAAGTTCCGTTCAGTTGGGTGGTGTTGACCACTTCGCTGGTCGTTGCCTTGGGCGGTTTGTTCGTCGGCTGGCTGGTTTATCGCAATGTCACTTCGGTCGAACAGGACAAGCTCCAAATCCCGCTGGTCAAGAATAAATATTACTTCGACGAACTTTATAGCATTGTATTCGTCAAACCCTCCTATTGGTTTGCCGAAAACATTGTTTATAAAGGCATGGATAAGCTTGTCATTGATGGCATCCTGCATTCCTTCGGCAAGGCGGCGAGTGCCGTCGGTTCCGCCTTCCGGAATTACTTTGACCTGCCGGTCATCACCTACTTTATGGGCGACGGCACGGCGCGCGTCACGCAATGGTTTGGGCGCAACTTGCGCCCGCTTCAATCGGGACGCATTCAGCAATATTTGCTTGTTTCGTTGATCGTTTTGATGGCGGTCGCGGGACTGCTTTATTACCTTCTGGTGATTGTGTAGCCAGATAGGAGTATGTGATGGACTTTCTGAATTCCCATCTTCTCAGCCTGATTTTGTTTATCCCCACCCTATCCGCGCTGGTGATGCTCTTCCTGCCCAAGGAGGAAGTCAAACTTTTGCGTTGGTTTGCGCTCATGGCAAGCCTCGTTCCTTTTTTGTTTTCGGTTTATTTGTGGATTCAATTCAAACCGGATGCGGTAGGCTATCAATTTCAGGAACAATACACGTGGTACGCTGTGATTGGCTCGTCGCTTCATCTTGGTGTTGACGGCCTCTCCTTGACGATGGTCTTGTTGACTACGCTCTTGACTCCGCTTTCGCTTTTAGCCTCGTTCAGCGTGACCGATCGCGTCAAGCCCTACTTGATGTTGTTCCTCTTCCTCGAAACGGGAATGCTGGGCGTATTCATGTCGATCGACCTGCTGCTCTTCTTCGTCTTCTGGGAAATCGGTCTCGTGCCGATGTATTTCCTCATCAATCAATGGGGAAGCGCCAATCGAAATTATGCCTCGCTCAAGTTCATGATCTACACCATGGGTGGTTCGCTCGGACTGCTGCTTGGCATTCAGTTGCTCGGCGCTCTCTACGGGACCTTTGACTTGGCTACCATTACCGCGAGCTGGACTTCCGCTCAAGGCAGCCTGCTTGGCTTTCCAATTGCAACCGTAAAAGATGTGGTCTTCTGGGCATTTGTTGTTGCCTTCGCAGTCAAAGTCCCGATCTGGCCTTTCCATACATGGCTGCCGGACGCACATACCGAAGCACCGACTGCCGGCTCCATGATCCTGGCTGGCGTGATGTTGAAACTCGGCGCGTATGGATTCCTGCGACTCGTCCTTCCGCTTTATCCCGATCAAGCGAAAGCTTATGCACCTGCACTGGCTTTACTGGCAACGGCTGCAATCATCTTCGGCGCGTTTGCTTCGTACGCCCAAAACGATTTCAAACGACTCGTGGCGTATTCCTCGGTCAACCATATGGGCTTTGTCGTGCTCGGTATCGCCGCGGCCGCTATGGCGTCCGGGACGGCAGATGCGAGGATCGCCATGAACGGCGCCATCCTGCAGATGTTCAATCATGGCATAACGGCGGCTGGCATGTTCTTCCTCGTGGGGGTGATCTATGAACGAGCTCACACGCGCAACCTTAATGATTTTGGCGGGCTATTCCCGCTTGTCCCAATTTATGGCGGTATTTTGATCTTTACTTCGATGGCTTCGCTGGGTTTGCCGGGCTTGAATGGATTTGTTTCCGAGTTCCTGGTTGTTCGAGGCTCGTATCCGTTGTTGACACCGTACACGGCAATTTCCATGCTCGGTTTGTTGTTCACTGGCGCCTATATTTGGAAAGGGATCACGAAGGTCTTGCATGGTCCGATGAATGAGCATTGGGCGCATGGCGAACATAAGTTGACCGAGATCAACGCGCGCGAAGTGATCGTGATGGCTCCCTTGATGACGCTCATCCTCGTCATTGGCGTTTGGCCGGCGTGGATTTTGGATGTTATCAACAAAGCAGTGATTCACTTGTTCTAAGAGGTCATGATGATTTTTCCCGTGTTAAGCGTAATTGTTTTTACCCCGGTTGTGGCAGCACTGATCATATTGATGATCCCCGCCCAGCGGAAAACGGAAGTGCGCAGTGTGGCGTTGGCCGCTGCGGCAGTTGCTGTGCTGTTGTCCCTGTGGGTTTACGTCCAATATCTCACTCAGCACATGACCGGCTATCAGTTCGTTGAGCAATATAGCTGGCTGCCCGCCTTGGGCATCAGCCTGCATTTTGGTGTGGATGGCCTGAGCGCGCCGATGGTTTTATTGACCGGCGTGGTGATGTTTACGGCTGTGTTGATTTCGTGGGGAGATTTCGATGAACAAAAGCATCTCTCTACTGGCATTCAAGATCGTCCGCGTGAATTCTTTGCCTTCCTGTTCCTCGTTGCCAGCGGCGTGTTCGGTGTGTTCGTTTCGCTCGACCTTTTTATGCTGTTCTTCTTCTATGAACTCGCCGTGTTTCCGGTATATCTGCTGATTGTGATTTGGGGCTGGCAACCGATGCGCGAATATGCAGCGATGAAATTGACTCTCTATTTGTTCATTGGCTCGGTCATTGCGCTGGTCGGTGCCTTGGCGATGTATTGGACGGCGGGTCAAGCCACGGGTATTTATACGTTTGACATGCTCCAGCTCGAGAAGGCTGGGTTTTCCGTTTCTTTCCAAAACCTTTGGTTTCTTCCCGTTTTCTTTGGGTTCGCGGTACTGGGAGGCATCTGGCCCTTTCACAATTGGTCACCTGATGGTTATGCCGCGGCTCCGACGGCGGTTTCGATGTTTCACGCGGGTGTATTGAAGGAGCTTGGTGCATTCGCTGCCTTGCGTGTTGGTATTATGCTGTTGCCGGAAGGCGCCAAATATTGGTCCTGGCTGATCATGTTGTGTGCAGTTGTTGCTGTGGTCTATGCCGCATTCATTGCGTTCGTTCAAACCGATCTCAAATACATGGTCGGCTTCTCATCTGTTTCACACCTGGGACTGGTCATGCTTGGTTTTTCTACGCTCAATCGCGATGGTTTGGTGGGCGCAGGCGTGGAAATGTTTTCACACGGTGCGATGACGGCTCTCCTGTTTGCTATCATCGGCATGATTTATGACCGCGCTCACACGCGGCAAATTCCCGAACTGGGCGGCATGGCTAAGATCATGCCATTTGCGACGATTGGTTTCATCATCGGTGGTTTGGCATCGATGGGCATGCCTGGCTTTTCCGGCTTCATCGGGGAGTTTCCAATCTTCCTCGGTGTTTGGCAAGCGCAATGGGCGGTGGCCGTGATTGCAAGTGTCTCGATTATTGTCACGGCGGCGTATATCATGCGCAATATCCGTCAGGTTTTCTTTGCAAAGATTCCGGAAAAGCTTGAGGGCCATATCACCAATATCACAATAATGGATAAAGTGGCGATCACCATACTTTGCTTGGTGCTGATTGGTCTCGGTTTTTTCCCGTCATTGATGGTTCCAATGATGCAAACCGGAGTCGGCCACATCCTGCAATTACTGGGAGCTGCATAAATGTTTACATCTACAGCCTTTCTTTCAATTCTCCCTGAGACTCTGATCCTGATCCTCGGCGTCATCTTGTTGATCGTCGAACCGTTTTGGAAAGAAGAACGCCGCCGCGACCTTGGCTGGTTGACGGCAGGCGGTTTGCTTGCTATTTTGATAATCAGTCTTTTGATCGCTCGTCCCAGCGATCCGGTGATGACGTTCGGGAACATGATCCGCTTCGATTGGTTGGGCTTCTTCTTCGAGATGCTGTTCATCTTCGGCGCGGGCATCACGGCTTTGCTTTTGATGGATCATGAAAAACTGGGTCAGCGCGGCGAAGCGTACCTCCTGGTTCTTACCGCCACGATTGGCATGAGTCTCATGGCAAGTGCTTCCGATCTCGTCATGCTTTATCTCGCCATCGAAACGACCTCCATTCCGCTGTATGTTTTGTCAGGCTTTATGCTTTCGGATGATCGTTCCACGGAAGCAGGTTTCAAATATTTGCTCTTTGGCGCCATGACCTCGGCAGTGATGCTTTATGGATTTAGCCTGCTTTATGGATTTGCTGGTACGACGAATGTGTATGCCATCGCTGCTGCGTTCAAATCCGGACAGGTAACGGCTCCCGTTATCTTTGGCGTGATCATCCTCCTGATTGTGGGACTCAGCTTCAAGGTCTCGATTGTTCCGTTCCACTTCTGGGCGCCCGATGTGTACGAAGGCGCGCCGACCCCGGTTGCCGGTTTTCTTTCTACGGCATCTAAGGCCGCAGGCTTTGCCGTGATTGCCCGCTTGTTTCTTGTGGCGTTCCAGGGATTTACCATTGATTGGGTTTCGGCTTTTGCAGTACTCGCAGCCGTGACCATGACCGTGGGCAACCTGCTTGCTTTGCCGCAGAAAAACCTCAAGAGAATGCTGGCTTACTCTTCCATCGCACATGCTGGCTATGCCATGATTGGCATCGTCGCGGTTACCGAGCTGGGAATTGCCAGCGCGATCTTCTACATGGCGTCTTACATCATAACCAATCTCGCTGCCTTTGGGGTCATCATGGCGGTGGGACGCGTGGTCGGCTCGGATGAGTATGATGCTTATAAAGGCTTGAGCCGCCGATCGCCATTGCTGGGGTTGATCATGGTGGCGGCGTTCCTGTCGTTGGCGGGCATACCGCCTTTCAGCGGATTCGTTGCGAAGGTCTTTGTATTTGCCGCGGGCATGCAAGCTGGTTACGTTTGGTTGGTTATTGTCGGTATCCTGAATTCGATCATTGGCGTGTACTACTATTTGAACGTGATGAAGTACGTTTATCTCTATCGCCTCGAGGGCGAAGATGAGGAGAAACATCCCATTGCATTAACACGTCCCTATGCGATTGCATTGGTTATTTTGGCGCTTGGCGTCGTCCTGCTCGGAACGGTCTTTGCCCCATGGTTTAACTATTCCAATGTGGCCGCTTTGAGTCTCTTCTAAGGCCCCTTCATTGACACTTGTTTAGACTGTTTGTTATAATCGTACGAAATGACACAATCAGACAAAAGCCATCAGGAAATTGGCAATAACATCCTGATTTCAGTTGACTGTCTGATGCTGGTCATCCTTCTTTTGTCGTTGCCGGGAGGGTTGTGGCTGGCTTGAACCTTGATTATCCCAAACTTTTAACTTACAATAGCGCCCGATTGCTATTCATGGAGAGAACCGATAATGAGTGATAAGCGTATCGAACAGGTACTTGAAATTGAAAAGCACGCTCAAGAGATTCATGATGTGGCTGTTCGCGAGGCTCAACAATTGCCGATCCTTGCCGAACAGGATGCTCAAGCAATTATAAGACAAGCTATATCGAAGGCGAATGAAGAGGCGCGGAATTTGGTTTCAGATGCCCAGGCGGATGAAGAAGTCATAGAGATATTGGATCAAGCCGAACAAGAGAATCGTGAGGTGGAAACGCTGGCAATGAGCAACTTTGACCGGGCCGTTGCCTACATTCTCGACCACATCATTGGAAGAGAGTAAATTCAATGGCGTCTGGCAGCGTTTCCAGCTACGCGGCGATTGGTGCGCGCGTTCGTGCGATGTATTCTAATCTATTAAGCCCTCAAGAATTGGTGCACTTAAGTGATTTACCCGATGTTCCGAACCTTGTCGGCCAGCTTAAACACACAGCGTATGGTTCTTATCTTGATGATCTAAAAGATAAAGATTACATTCCCCGGAAAATCGTTCGACAATTAAAATCAAAGCTTGCGGATGCCTACCATACAGTGATTTATATGGCTCCGGGGAACACGCGATCACTTCTAACCCAGCTATATCGCTATTTCGAAGTGGAGAATTTAAAGGCAGTGCTGCGCGGTATTGCCATCGGTTCCTCATTCGATGACTTGAAAGACGTTTTGTTTCCCGTGGGGTCGATTTCATCGCTTCCCTTGCAGGCCATGTTCGATGCGGGAAATATCACGGCTGCCGTGGAGCTATTGGACAATACCCAATATGCAGAAACGCTTTCGTTTGCCATGAAGCGTTATGTCACTGAGCAAAACCTTTTTCCGATCGAAGTGGCCCTGGACTTGAGTTACTGGCGCCGCTTGTGGTCGGAAGCGGGAAAGCTGACGGGAGAGGACCGTCAGTATGGCGCGAAGATCATCGGTTCGTTGCTTGATATGAATAACCTGATGTGGGCGATACGTTACCGTGTTTACTACAAACTTTCCGAAGAGGAAGTAATCAACTACACCCTGCCTTTTGGGTATCACGTCCATGATTCGGATATTCGAGCCATTGCGGCGGGAGCGGACATTGCCCCGATCGTCATGCGCATCTATCCGATGGTTGGCAATGTTGATGCTTTGCTTGAGGAAACTCAGGCCGGGCTGCCCAAATTGGAGTTCCAATTGAAGCGCCAGCTCATGAACCAATGCTTGTCGGCTTTTGTGGGAGATCCGTTCCATATCGGAATCCCGCTTGCTTTTCTCGTTTTGAACGATCTCGAAGTGCAGGACCTGACGGTTCTGATCGAAGCAAAGTCTTCGAACATGCCGGAGGATGAATATCGCCCGTTTTTGTTGAAACCCACCCTGCTCAACTAGTAGGGCTTTGGCGTTTGGGAACGATGACTATTAGACAATTTTGTTAAATTGCATGGAGATGATATGTTCTTTCCGGAAGCAATGAATGAAGTTCAATTGATTGTTCCAGCCAAGGATATTTTGGCTGTAACGAATATCCTTGGCAGCCGCGGCGTTTTCCACCAGGTTGATAGCACTTATTTGGGAATGGAAAATTCAGGGCCAAACACCTGGCAGGAAAGATCTGCCCAATATTCTGCGCTGGAACGCCGTATTCAGACAATTTTGCAAATCTTGAGTCTCAAAGAGGAATATGTCGAATCGTCTGAGTTTGACCCGAAGACAGACTTCGATGTGGTACGGCTTGCTGTAGAGAACATCGAGGCAGACATCAAGGCGACGAGCGATCCATGGACGAGCGAAAAGAAAAGACTGGAGCAACTGGAAAGCCAGCTTCATCAATTGGAACCGATTGCCGATATCAATGTCGAGGTTGGTTCATTGCAGAACTCCAGATATTTATATTCGATGCCCGGCATTATTCCTGCGGCAAACATAAGCAGACTGGAAACAAGTTTGTCGAGAGTTCCACATGTGCTCTTAAATTTAAATAATGACCCCCACAAGCCAGTTGTGTGGATATTGGGCCGGCGCAGTAATTCCGATGTGATCGACCGCGCGGTCAAAAGCGCATATTTGAATCCTCTTGTCCTGCCTCAAGAATTTGAAGGGACTCCGGCCATGGTTGCCGCCTCGATTCGTGCAGAGATTGAAGCATCCAAACGGAAAATATCCAATCTCGACGATGCTTTGGCAAAATTGGCTGTTGTCCACAAGAGCGAATTGTATCTATTGCTGTGGAATGTTCATGTGAACCGAATGATGGCGGAAGCGATTGCCCGATTTGGACACCTTCGTCATACCTATGTGGTTATGGGTTGGATTCCGACTCCGGATTTGCAATCCCTGACTCAGCGTTTAAGAGCAGCGTCTAAAGAAATCTTGATCGAGATAGTACCGATCGGACGTGCCGACCACCACACGAATGTCCCGGTTGCGATGCGGAACCCGGGCTTGCTTCGCCCGTTCGAAATGCTGGTCAATACCTATGCCCGACCCCGCTATGATGAAATCGATCCGACCCTTGTGATCGCGGTTACGTTTCCCTTGCTCTATGGGGCGATGTTCGGCGATGTCGGGCATGGGCTTGTACTTGCGGGAATCGGCTGGTTGTTATCCAGCAAAAAGATAAAAGCCTTGCGCGGCATGGCTAGTTTGGGAGGCCTCCTGATTGCTTGCGGCTTGGCTGGAGTGCTCTTTGGGTTTTTGTTCGGCAGTGTGTTCGCATTTGATGACGTTCTGCCGGGGATTCCGTTTTTCAAACAATTCGTTTGGTTGCAGCCGCTGCATGATATTATTGAGATATTAGGTGTTGCAGTGGGAGTGGGCGTCTTGTTGCTCAGCATTGGCTTACTTCTCAATCTTTATAATGCTATTCGGGCGCGGGACTGGGCCAGGTTCCTTTTCGATCCAAACGGTCTTGCAGGTTTGATCTTGTATTGGTCGTTGCTTGGGTTGGTCGCGAGTCTATTCATCCACGGTTTTCCGGTTTCCCCTGCGGTATTTGTGATCTTGATCGTCCTGGGTGCACTGGCGAGCGTTGCCTTATCCGAACCTTTGAAGCGTTTGGTCGAAGGACACCGGCCGCTGATCGAAGGCGGTCTTGGCATGTACATCGTCCAGACCTTCTTCGAACTGCTGGAAAAATTTATCAGTATGTTCAGCAATACCATGTCTTACGTGCGCGTTGGCGCATTTGCTGTGGCTCACGCTGGCTTCTGTCTGGCAGTCTTTGTCTTTGCCGACCTGGCGAGTGGAGATGTCCATGCAGGATTCGGTTATTGGGCTGTGATTGTGATCGGAAATATCGTCATTGTGCTGATGGAAGGTTTCATCGTTTTCATTCAAACCATGCGTCTGCATTTTTACGAATTCTTCAGCAAATTCTTCAGCGGCGGCGGTTCGCCTTATGAACCACTGGCTCTTCCCGGCGCGCAGGAGAACTAAAATACTTTTGCTATCATCTTCCATTTCATAAAAGGAGAAAACGATGCTCAAAATAGTAATTGTGGTCTTGGCAACACTCATCCCTCTTGCCCCAATGGTTGCCTATTTGCTCAACCGCTTCGGCAGGAACCCGCTGAGGACTACCAAGAATCTCGTGCTGGCTTTTAAAAGCTATAACGTGTTGATCGCTTTGATGGTGGTGGGCGGCGCTTTGGTCTGGCTGTTTTCGCCTCAGACAGTTCTGGCAGCCGGATTCTCATTGCGGGCTGCAACCGATCCCTATGCTTCACTGGCTGCTGGCATCTCCACTGGCTTGGCTGCGGTCGGCGCGGGGATTGCGGTAGGCGGTACGGGCGCGGCAGCGATTGGCGCGGTGGCTGAGAAACCGGGTTTTCTTGGCATATCACTCATCTATGTAGGTCTTGCCGAAGGAATTGCCATCTACGGTCTGCTCATTGCATTTCTTGTTCTGTACACGTAGGAAAAGCTATGAAGGTTCTAGTTATCGGTCATCCTGATGCTGTGTTGGGATTCTCCCTTGCGGGGGTTCACGGCCAGGCAGCGACGACGCCCGATGAAATCAATCAGGCGCTCGATTCTGCCATGAAGGCGGATGATGTGGGTATCATTCTGGTCACGCAGGATGTTGCCAAATTTGTTCAGCCGCGCATGGATGATTTGAAACTGCATAGCACAATTCCGCTCGTGGTTGAGATACCCTCCCCAGAAGGCGTATCTCCGGATGAGCCTTCGTTGAGCGAGGTCGTTCTTAAGGCAATCGGCATCAAATTATGATGATTCTGCTTTCCGCTAATCTCCGCGGATTTGCGCGAATGGTCAGGAGATTGGCAAAGATTGGCGGATGAATCTTTCCTGATGCGCAGCGTCAGGTGAAATGGATTGGTAGCAAATTATGAGAGAAGAAGAAAATATTGAGGCCCTTTCCAGTGCGATTTTGCGCGAGGCGCAAGATGAAGCGGAACAAATCCAAACCGAAGCCAAAGCAAAAGTAGAAGCTATTCGGCAGCGCGCACAGGAACAAGCCGAGACGGAAAGCAAAGCCATTCTGGAACGCGCCCGCGCCGAGGCGGAACGTCTGCATGGACAGGTCATCGCATCGGCGCACTTGAAAGCACGCACCATGCAATTGGAACATCGTGAAAAACTATTGGATAAAGTTTTTGAGGCTGCGCGACAGAAACTTCCCGTGGTTCAGCAGCGCTCCGACTATGGCAAGATTGCGGCTCAGTTGCTTTGGGAAGCGGTAACTCAATTGAAAGCGAAGCAGGCCGAAGTCCGCGTGGATGATGCGACCATGAAATCGTTCGAGGCGCAGAAACTCGAACAAATCTCGAAGGAATTAAACGCACAACTGACGATGGGGAAACCTCTCGAGAGCGGACACGGTGTGTCGGTGGAAGCGTCCGATGGCCGCCTGCATTATGACAACACCCTGGAGAGTCGTTTGGAGCGCTCGCAGAATGTGCTTCGTTCGTCGGTATATAAAGTATTGCTGGGAGAGAAGTTATGATTGAACAGATCGGCAATGTGATCTGGATTAACGGCCCTGTGGTGCAGGGGCGCGGCTCGCGCCACGTGGGCATGATGGAATTGGTGGAGGTGGGCGAGGAACGATTGGTCGGTGAAGTAATTGGCCTGGACGGCGACGTCTTTACCGCACAAGTCTACGAGGAAACCTCCGGCATGAAAACCGGCGCGCCGATTTATGGAACGGGCTTGCCGCTCTCGGTGGAGGTGGGACCCGGTTTATTGAAGAGTATTTTCGATGGCGTGCAGCGTCCATTGCCGTTGATCGAAATCCAATCCGGTTCATTCATTGGGCGCGGCATGCGGCTCGATCCGTTGTATCGCGCAGATCGTTGGAAGTTTACGCCGAAAGCAAAAATCGGCGATAAAGTGGGCGGCGGCGCGATCCTCGGCATCGTGATGGAGACCGAAACGTTCGAACATCGCATCATGGTCCCACCCGATCTTTCCGGGACTTTGAGCTGGGTTGTCGAAACCGGTGAGTACACCATCGACGAGCCAATTGCACGACTCCAGACCAAAGACGGCGAAAAAGAATTGACGATGTTGCAGCGTTGGCCCGTGCGGCGTTTACGACCCTATAAAACCCGCCTTGGTGCGAGCATACCTTTGATAACGGGGCAGCGCGTGTTGGATACCTTCTTCCCGGTTGCGAAAGGCGGCGCGGCAGGAATCCCCGGCCCCTTTGGTTCGGGCAAGACCGTGACGCAGCACAGCATTGCGAAATGGGCGGACGCACAAGTCATTGTTTATATCGGATGCGGTGAGCGCGGCAACGAAATGACGGAAGTGCTGCAGGAGTTTCCGCATCTAGCTGATCCACGCAATGGACGACCGTTGATGGAACGTACGGTGCTGATCGCAAACACGTCCAATATGCCAGTTGCGGCGCGCGAAGCCAGCATCTATACTGGAATTACCATCGCCGAATATTACCGGGACATGGGGTATCACGTGGCCTTGATGGCAGATTCGACATCTCGTTGGGCGGAGGCCTTGCGCGAAGTTTCCGGTCGTTTGGAAGAGATGCCTGCGGAGGAAGGGTACCCTGCCTATCTTGCAGGCCGCCTTGCGGAATTCTATGAACGTGCCGGCTTTGTCGAAACGATGAACGGAAATCAAGGCTCGGTCACCATTGTCGGCGCGGTATCGCCTCCGGGCGGCGACTTCTCCGAGCCGGTCACGCAGCATACCAAACGGTATATTCGCTGCTTCTGGGCATTGGATAAACCTCTGGCCTCCGCGCGGCATTTCCCAGCCATCAATTGGCTGGATAGTTACAGCGAATATCTCGAAGATGTCGCGGGCTGGTGGCGCGAGCAAGTCGACATGGATTGGTTCTCGATGCGCAATCAGGCGATGGAAATTTTGAGCGAAGAGAGCCGCCTGTCGCAGATCGTAAAATTGGTCGGACCCGATGCCTTGCCGGACGAAGAGCGTTTGACTTTGGAAACGGCGCGTCTCCTCCGCGAAGGTTTCCTGCAGCAAAACGCGATGGATAAAGTGGACGCCTATTCCTCGCTGCAAAAGCAAGTCCGCATGTTGGAATTGATCCTGCATTTCCATGAGCGTGCCCTGCGAATTGTCAAGCATGGCGCGCCGATTTCGATCATCCATAATTTACCGGCGGTCGATACCTTGATTCGTATGAAGACGCTTATACCCAATGAAGAATTGGAAAAGATGGACGATATTCAAAAACAAATCGACGAGCAGATGAGTCGATTGGATTCGGAGTACCGATGAGCGATGTCATTGCAAAAGGCGGACAGGAACTCCTCGGCGTAAACCGCATCGAGGGCCCGATTGTCTTTGTGGAAGGCGCCGCGAATGTCAGTTATGACGAAGTCGTTGAGATTCGCGATTCGCAAGGCCGCTTGCGCCGCGGACGTGTGCTCGAAGTCGGTGAAAAGGTCGCGGTCCTTCAAGTCTTTTCGGGGTCCACTGGACTTTCCATTGACGGCACACGCATTCGCTTTTTAGGCGACACGCTGCGCGTTCCGGTCGCGGAAGAAATGCTGGGACGCGTCTTCGATGGCCTGGGCAATCCAATCGATGGCGGGCCGCAGCCGTTGACTGAAAAATACGCAGATGTCAATGGACAGCCGATCAACCCGACCGCGCGCGTCTACCCGCGCGATTACATTCAAACCGGCATTTCCGCCATCGATGGAATGAACACGCTTCTGCGCGGACAAAAACTTCCGATTTTCTCCGGAGCAGGCATGCCGCACGATCAACTCGCGGCACAGATCGTTCGCCAGGCAACCTTGGGCACCGAGGCAGGGAAGGCCCAGTTACAGTCGGAGCAATTTGCGATTGTGTTCGCGGCGATGGGCGTCAAACATGATGTGGCGGATTTCTTCCGCAAATCATTCATGGAAAGCGGCGCGTTGACGCGTGTTGCCATGTTCTTGAATCTTGCCGACGATCCGCCAGTGGAACGCCTCGTTACGCCGCGTGCTGCGCTCACGCTTGCGCAATACCTCGCGTATGATAGACACATGCCTGTGTTGGTTATTCTCACCGATATGACCAACTATTGCGAAGCGCTTCGTCAAATCTCGAATATTCGCGGCGAAGTTCCGAGCCGCAAAGGATACCCGGGATATTTGTATTCCGATCTGGCCTCGCTGTACGAACGCACGGGACGCATCCGCACCAGCGAAGGTTCGATTACCCAAATCCCGATATTGACGATGCCGAACGACGACATCACGCATCCCGTCCCTGATCTGACCGGGTACATTACCGAGGGGCAGATCACGCTTGGACGCGATCTCTATTATGCCGGCATTTATCCGCCAATTGCGGTCTTGCCAAGTCTTTCGCGTTTGATGAAAGACGGCATTGGCAAAGGCTTGACGCGCGAAGATCATCCTCATTGGGGTGCGCAATTATATGCGGCGTATGCACATATGCAGGACGTGCGCGCCCTTGCATCGGTCATCGGCGAGGAAGAACTTGGCGATGTGGATAAGCAATATTTGGGGTTCGGACGCGCCTTCGAACGCGAGTTCGTCAACCAGGCCCTTACTGAGAATCGCACGATTGAACAAACCTTGAATGTCGGTTGGAAACTGCTTTCTGCATTGCCCAAAGAAGAGTTGACCCGCCTCAGCCTTGACGAGATCAAGAAATATTACACGCGCAGCAGTCCTGTGGACACGCGCAGCAGTCCTGCGGATCAGGGTGAAGATGCCGGCCGTTAATATCGCGCCAACCCGCACGAATCTGATTCGCATCAGGAAGGAGCTTCGCTTTGCGCGCGAAGGCTATGAAATCCTGGATCGCAAGCGCGAAGTCCTGACCACCGAACTTGTTCGCGTGGCGAAAGAAGCGGATGCGCTTCAACGTGAAGTTTGGAAGCTTTTGGAAACGGCGTATTCCGCCTTGGAGAAAGCGCGTTTGACGATGGGCAGTGATCACGTCGAGTGGGCGGCGCTCGCTGCAAGTAAGACGGTGGACGTTCATCTCAAATTGCGCGGCATTATGGGCGTTGCGATTCCCGTCATCGAAGCACAGGGCGACCTGCAGAAGATGTCGTATAGTTTGAGCGGAACGAATGCCTCTCTCGATGAAGCCGCGGCCTCCTTCCGCGAAGTGGTGATAAAAACGCCCCAACTTTCGATGTTGGTTACAACGGTCTGGCGCTTGGCCGGCGAGCTACGTAAAACACAACGCCGCGTCAATGCGCTTCAACATATCTTTATCCCTCAATACGAAGAGATGGTTGCATTCATTGTCAGTTCGCTCGAAGAGCGCGAGCGCGAAGAGACCTTTAGACTAAAATGGTTGAAGTCCAAGATGGAGCGCGATGAAGCCGAGGCATCCCCAATAGGATGACACAGCGGACTTCTGAAGCAGCCTTTGAAAGGAAAGGGTTTTGAAGATAGAATCTCCGAAACCCTTTTTGTTTATAACCTCGCGCTGAGTGAAGGGTGAAGTCCGCAGTCGAAGCGAAGATGATCTTTAATGATCGCCCTTCGGCTTCCCTTTGTTCCGCTCAGGGTGATGATACGAGTTCCGCAATGAAATCACTCTCCCAAATTTTTTCCAAGCTCTCTTTTGAATATTCTCCGCGTCCATTGCCGGACGTTCCCATCGAAGGTCTTGCCATCGACAGCCGCGCGGTCAAGCCCGGAACTTTGTTTGTTGCCATGAGAGGCGGTTCGTTCGACGGGCATGATTTTATTGCCATGGCAATCGATAACGGCGCGGCGGCAATCGTCGGCGAAAAAGATTTGAGCGGACTGCCCGTTCCGTATATTCGCATCGAAAACACGCATCAAGCTCTGACTTGGATCGCGGCCTCGTTCTACGATTTTCCGGCGCGGCGCCTGACAGTGATCGGCGTGACCGGCACGGACGGCAAAACCACCACCTGTAATTTGATCTACAACATTTTGCTGGCCGCTGGTATCAAAGCCGGTTTGATTTCGACGGTCAATGCTGTGATCGGGAATGAAGTGTTGGATACCGGTTTTCACGTCACCACGCCGGATGCGCATGACGTCCAGCATTATCTTGCAATGATGGCCGAAGCCGGTCTGACGCATGTCATCTTGGAAACGACTTCGCATGGCCTGGCGCAGTTCCGCACGGATGCCTGCGAATATGACGTCAGCGTTGTCACGAACATCACACATGAACATCTCGACCAGCATGGTTCGTATGAGAATTACCGCGCGGCAAAGGGAAGATTGTTCACGCTGCTCGAAAGCACCGCCTCCAAGCCGCAAGGCAATCCGCGCCTGGCTGTGTTGAACAAAGATGACCGTTCGTATGAGTATCTCGATTCGATTACAAAGGTGCGGAAGGTGAGTTACAGCCTTGAACGAGGAGCAGACGTTTGCGCTGAACGAATCCGATTCAATCCGTTTGGGATTCGATTTACTGCTGTGGGAAATAATATACGCATAGCCATTGAAAGTAAGTTGGTTGGAGCTTATAACGTTTCGAATATCCTCGCAGCATTGAGCGCAACGGTCACTGGTCTTGGCGTCCAGCCGGAGATCGCCGCGCGAGGCATTGCCTCACTCGAAGGTGTACCGGGCCGCATGGAGCGCATCGATCTCGGCCAGAACTTCACCGCCATTGTGGACTTTGCCCACACGCCGAATGCGTTGAAGGTTACATTGGAAGCGGCGCGTGAAATGCTTTCGGGGGAAAAGGGGATAGGGGATAGGGGACGCGTAATTGCGGTCTTTGGTTCTGCAGGGCTGCGCGATAAGGAGAAGCGCCGCATGATGGCTGAGGCATCCGCAGAACTGGCTGATCTAACGGTGCTGACCGCTGAGGATCCGCGCACGGAATCGCTGGAGGGCATCCTCGAGGAAATGGCAGCTGGCGCAAAATCGAAGGGTGGACGTGAGGGCGAAACGTTTTGGCGCGTCGCGGATCGCGGCGAAGCTATCAAATTTGCGTTAAGTCTGGCGCGTCCCGGTGACATCGTGCTCTCGTGTGGGAAAGGCCACGAGCAGTCCATGTGCTTTGGCAGCATCGAATATCCGTGGGATGACCGCATTGCGATGCGCGCCGCTTTGAGTCAATACCTTGGCATCGAAGGGCCGCCGATGCCGTATTTGCCAACGCAGGATAAAACGGAAAAGGACTGGCTGAAAAAATAACTGGTAGTTACGATACGTGACGCCGATGGTTGAGTAGACCGAAGGTCGTATCGAAACCCGGCGTCACTACTCAACCGCCGATATTTGGAGCGATGAATAATGATGAAAGTAAAACCTGTCACCTTGCAAGGCAAAGTTGTGCGGCTCGAACCGTTGAGCGAAGCGCATGTGGATGGATTGGCGAAGATCGGTGTAGGCCAGACGTTCTGGAACTTTATGTTGTACGGCGAGATGAATTCGGTGGACGATATGCGCCGCTGGGTGCAGGATATTATGTCGCGCGGCGAACGAGGTACGGATTTGCCATTTGCCGTGATCCATTTGGAGTCGGGACGCGTGGCCGGTGCGACGCGTTACCTGAATATCGTACCGCATGATCGATGCCTGGAAATCGGCGGGACGTGGTACGGAGCGGAGTTTCAGCACACGGCGGTCAACACGGAATGTAAATATCTCTTGCTGCGCCACGCCTTCGAGACGTTGGGAT
>JBJKOR010000149.1:0-1873 GCA_046707185.1 Anaerolineales bacterium
TTGATCAAGCCGGAGTTGTATCGGAAGATGATCAAGCCAAAGCAGAAGCGTTTGGTGGAAGCGATCAAGAAAAAGACGAATGCCAAGCTGTTCTATCATAGTTGCGGCGCAACGCGCGAAGTGATTCCCGACTTGATTGAAATCGGTTTCGATATTCTCAATCCGGTGCAGGTTTCCGCCAGGGGCATGGATACAAAAGAGTTGAAAAAACAATTCGGGCGCGATTTCGTTTTCTGGGGCGGTGGAGTCGACACGCAGCATGTCTTGCCATTCGGCAATCCGCAGGAGGTCGTGGATGAAGTGAAGCGTCGTATCGATGATCTCGCGCCCGGCGGCGGTTTTGTATTTGCCGCGGTTCATAATATTCAGGCTCTTGTGCCGCCTGCGAACATCGTTGCAGCTTTCGATACGGCTCTTGAATACGGTACGTATGGAAGATGAAAGTATAGGCATAGATGAATCATCGTGAGCGCGTGTTGACCGCCTTGAATCATAAGGCCCCCGATCGCTGCCCGATGCAGGTTAGCTTCACGCCCGAGTTTGCTGCCCGCCTTGAAGCGGATATGAAACTCAAAGGCCAGGGCTTGCATAATCCGCACGGCGGCGGCAACACGTACGAACTTGAGCGCGCATTGGATGAAGATATGTTGCTCACCTCGGTCGGCTGGGTGAATGGTTATTATCAGAATGGTTATCAGGATGTGGAAAGTTATCAAGATGAGTGGGGCGTGACGTGGCGAACGATACAATATGATACGCGTTTTGGAAAAGGAAAATACACGGAGCCATTCGGCCATCCGTTAGCGGATGACTCTGCCTTGGATACGTATTCGTCGCCCGATCCGAATCGCTCTGAACTTTATGCGGACGCCGAGCGAACCATTCGCGACTTTCAGGACGATTATTGGATCGTCGGCGTGACCCCGACCACGATCTTTGAGTGTGCATGGGCGCTGCGCGGTTATGAACAATTGATGATTGACATGGCTTCCGATCCCGAAAAAGCGAATCGCGTCCTGGATTTTCCTTTCCGTTATCATTTGGCAGTCACACAAAAGCTGGTTCGGATGGGCATTGATATGATCTGGCTTGGCGATGATGTCGGCGGTCAGAAGACCATGTTGATGTCGCCGAAGATGTGGCGAACGTATCTCAAGCCGCGCATGGCGGAATTGATTGCATCGTTACGGGCGATCAACCCGCAGATCAAAATTGCGTATCACACTGACGGCGTGGTATACCCGATCATCCCGGAACTGATCGAAATCGGCATCGATATTCTGAACCCCATCCAACCCATGGCGATGGATCCCGTGCGATTGAAAAATGATTTCGGCGACCGGATGTGTTTTTGGGGTTCGATGGATATTCAGCAGACGCTTCCATTTGGCACACCGGAGGATGTGCGTAATGAAGTTCTATTGCGCTTAAAGACAATCGGACATGATGGCGGTTTGATTATTGGCCCAACCCATAATCTGCAGTTGGATACGCCGCTGGAGAATTTCTGGTCCATGATCGATACCATTCGGCAAACTTCTTACGATTCACTATCGTAACGGAAGCAGGTATAAATCGGATGATGAAGCGTGATGTGATCTATGCAGTGCTCAAAGGAGAGAAAACTCCTTACGTGCCCTGGTCGTGTGGATTCACCAAAGAAGCCAGGGATAAACTGCAAGCTCACTATGGTTCAATAGGTTGGGATGATGCCATCGAAAATCACATTTTGAAATTGGGCAGTGACATCGGCTTCTTTACGGACCTTGGCAGAAACCGCCTCCGAGATGTATTTGGCGTTGTTTGGGATCGCAGCATCGATAAAGACATCGGTACTCCGGAAGCGGCTCGGATATTACGCTCCCTTCCGGAG
>JBJKOR010000150.1:0-6229 GCA_046707185.1 Anaerolineales bacterium
TACCGCCCGCCGAGGTATTCGCCTTACTTTGTCAGGGCGTTGAACGTGGTGGCCGTGCCAAAGTCGATGATGCAAGCCGGGCCGCCGTAGAGATTCATCACCGCCGCCGCGTCGCAAACGCGATCCGCCCCGACCGCGCGCGGGTCTTCGTAGCGGATTCGGATTCCGGTCTTGACGCCCGTGTCCACGACAAACGGTTCCTGCTTCAAATATTGCTGGCACGCCTGAACGACGCGGCTGGTCAATTGCGGAACCACAGACGACAAACTGACTCCGACCAAATCCGCCGGAGTCTTTCCCACGTGCTCGAGCAGGCCGAGCAATTGCAGGCCATATTCATCGAGCATGCGCGCATGGTCGGTGGCGAGACGCCAATGATGGGTCAGCGGTAGGGGCACAACGAAATCATATTCCGCCACAGGGCTGGCAGTTTTCCGCTGTGCCCTTACTTCATAAAGACCGATGGTTAAGTTGGTATTGCCAACGTCGATTGCGAGTAGCATGGATTTATTTTACCGCCAATGCCGTCTCCACATCAGTTACGATGGTGAAGAAAAGGAAGAGGAACGGAACGTATAACTGGAACACCAGGCGTCCAAGTGAAAAATCCACATGCCACTGCAAATTATAAGGCGTGATCAAATAGATTCCATAATAGCCAATGGCTTGCAGAATAAGGATTATGCCAATGGCAAGGTAAGCCGGTTTCAAGCTCTGTCCCAAGCCAGTCGAAGGGCCGGAGAAAGGTGCGAGTTTGAAAAGCAAAGCATAGACGACTAGAATGGGGATAAATCCAACGCCCCATCCGCCGAAGGAAAGGATATCCGCGCCGAATGATTTCAGGATGAAGATGTGGCGCGACAAATCCAATGCCTGCTGAATCGAACGCGTAAGGCCGTTGCTCAACACATCACTCGGCGGTGCAATGAATTCCTTGAAGTAAAGGACAATGAGCATTGGAAAGGCCAAGCCGAGCACATACCAACCCAGCACGCGCCACGGATTTTTGCGGAAGAAGGCGATGAACAAGGCTGGCAATGTGACCAGCACAAAGAGACTGCCCTCGTTCTTGGTCCACGCCGCGAGACCGGCCATGACGCCTGCCAATATCAAAAGCCCTGGCTTCTTCAAATAGGTGTACAAATAGATCAAGACAATCGTGCCCAGGAAGAAATAGGCCAACGGAAGATCCGCGCGCTGCGCCGCCCCCTCGTTTCCGATGAGCGGCGAACCAAGCAGGAGCAGTAAAGCAACGCTGGCCTGGCCGAGGCTCTTCGTCAGGTTGAGTGAAGCGCCGAGCAATCCCGCGCAGGCAAGCATATAGAATCCGCTCAACACAATGGGCGTGCGCTGCGTCTCCTGCCCGACCACCTGCCAAACCCAGGCAATATCCATGCCGAGCTGCAATGGATAATCTGCATGGAAGAACGGGTCCATTTGAGGAGAGAACGAACCCAGCCAGCCTTGCTGGTCACGGTAGATGAAACGCGCAGTGCGGTTGAACATCATCCACGCATCCCAAGCGCCGTGCGGTTCACGCCACCAAATGTTGACCGCGCTCAACATCGTCAAGACCGTTACAAAAAATACGCCAACAAGAAGAATGACTTGCCAGCGGCTGAATTGAATTCGGGGAAACGTAACGTGAAGATTTTCTCTTTCACGCAAGATGACAACAACCAGCAGCACGCTGAATAAAACCAATTGCACATAAAGGAATCCGCTTTCGTCCGAAAACAAAAGCATATAGATAAAGTCCAACAAGGAGGCTTCGCCAAGTCCCAGCCCAATGCCCAGGAACACTTTGACCCAAAGGGCTTTCCAGCCGCGTTCGGGCCACAGCAGATGAACGATCAATATGCCAGCCAATATGGAAGGCAGGAATGCCAGGACGGAAAGCAAGGTCATGGCGTCAGCCTTTGGAACAGGTATAAACTATAGTTCAGGGTGATGACGCGGAACTGTCCGTGGTTGGACTTGTTCCAGGCCTGAAAGGCCTTGCTGCTAAAAATGGCAAGCGTCCACGGCTCGTTATCGCCGCGCACCAGGATGACAGGCGCCATGGCATATTGCGTCAGCGTATATTCTCCCTGCTCATTATCATCGAGAGGGCCGCCCAACACATCCGAGTTTTGCATAAAGCCGATCACGCCGCGTTTGAACGGCAGAATTTTCTTCACCTGCTGAAAGCGGACTTCCCATTTCGTTACCGGATCGCTGTTCAGATTTCCAACGGCGATGGCCGATTTTACATTCTGGATACCGAAATAAATGCCCGCCAAGATGATCCCCACGAGCATCAATCGTTGTAAGATAAACCGAATGTTCATTGTTTCTTTCAAAGCCATAAATTACTTATCGCGCTGAGCGGAGGTCGGAGCAAAGGCGAAGACCGAAGTCGAAGCGTCAAGAAGATTCCATATCACCCTTCGACTTCGTGACACAAAGCGTCACTCCGCTCAGGGAGATGCTTTCTATTTGAAGTTTATAGTTCCTTCACTTTCTCGATGATCTCTGCCGTCAAATCGAAGCGGCTGAACTGCGGCATGATATACACGCCGTGCGCCCAAGGCTTGATCTGCTCGATCAATTCTACCGCGATGCGCATACCCTCTTCGGCGGCGCGTTCCCCGGCTTTCTCCATGCGTTGGACGGTTTTATTGGGAATGACAATGCCGGGCACTTCATGGTTCAAAAAGTTGGCATGCCGCAGACTGGTTAATGGCAGGATGCCGACCAGTATCGGCTGCGTGAATTTCCCATGCTTCTTTTCGTACGCCGATAAAAACCCGCTTCCATCTTCGGGACGATAAATGGGCTGCGTTAAAAAGAAATCCGCACCCGCCTGAATCTTTCTCCGCAAATTCTTGATCTCGTGCTCCGGTTCGGGCGCACACAAATTCAGCGCCGCGCCGACGAAGAAATTCGTCGGCTGGCCGATGCTTACACCAGAATGATCCACGCCTTCGTTGAAGCCCTGCTTGATGAGTTTGATCAAGCCCGACGGCACAAGGTCGTAATTATCCATCGCTTCAGGATAATCACCGACCGCGGTCGGGTCGCCCATCACCACGAATACATTGCGAATGCCCAGCGCATGCGCGGCGAGCAAGTCGCCTTGCACGCGTAACAGATTTCGTCCACGTGTTGGAAAATGCAATGTGGTCTCTACATCGACGCGGCGTTGTATCACATCGCACACCGCCCACGCCGACATCCTCATACGCGCCATCGGGGAGTCGGCCACATTGATTACGTCCGCGCCGGCCTCGGTCAGGAGCGAAGCGCCCGCCAGCAGTTTGTGAGTCGAAAGTCCGCGCGGCGGATCCATTTCCACCGAGATGACAAATTTTCCCTGCGCCAACTTTTGCGCGAGTTGAGTCGGTTGTTCTTTGTCCAAGACTTCCGAAGTCTCAGAGACTTCGGAAGTCTGAATAAGCGCAGGTGAATACACCGAAGAATCCAACGCTTTGCGCATCGCGGCGATATGCAGAGGAGTAGTGCCGCAGCATCCGCCGACGATGCACGCGCCCGCCTCGCGGAACGAGAGCGCATAATCGCCGAAGTAATCCGGATCAGCCGGATACATGATACGCCCGCCGACTTGTTCGGGCCAACCCGCGTTGGGCTTGACCCAAAACTTTCCATTTGGAATGGCTTGATGCACTTGCTTCAAGATGCGAAGCAATTGTGCCGGACCGCCGGAACAATTGACGCCGATCACATCCGCGCCGGAATCGTTGAGTGTGTGTGCCACTTTGGTCGGATCATCACCTAATAAAGTGCGATCATCCCGCGTGAACGTCACAGACGCAACTAGTGGTAATGAACAAACCTGTTTCGCGGCTTTGATGGCTTCCTGAATTTCATACAGGTCGCTCATTGTTTCGATGACGATCAAATCCGCACCCGCCTCGCATAAGGCTTCGATTTGTTCCGCGAAGGCACGCCGCGCCTGTTCCAGTTTGACACGCCCGAACGGCGCGATGCGCACGCCCAATGGGCCGACATCCCCGGCGATCAAGACATCTTTGAACGAAGCCGCCGCGACCCGTTTGGCAAGCTCCACACCCGCTTTATTGATCTCGACAATTTGCTCCTCCAAACCGTGTTTGCCCAACTTGAAACGATTGGCGCCGAAAGTGTTGGTCAAGATCAATTGCGCACCGGTTTCGATGTATTCGCGGTGGATCACCGCGACGGCTGCGGGATTGGTCAGGTTCAATTCATCGAAACATTTTTCAAAACCGACGCCGCGGCTGTGCAGCATGGTGCCCATGGCGCCATCCGCTAATAACGTTGTATTTTTGAGTCGTTCCAATAAGTTCATTTCAATTTCCTCGCTGTGGAGTCCGAAGACTTCGGAATCCACTATAAAGTTAATGTATCTTTTTGATCACCGTTAAAGGCACGCCTTCGCGCTCGATAGTATAAACCACAGGTGCATTCGGAAAGTCGGTCTGATCGAGTCCGTAGCGCGTGGTGATAATCGCGTAATCAAAGGCCTGCATGTTGATGTCAATGTCCATATAGATTTTCAAATCACGCCGACGGTAGATGGCGGCAATATACGACGGACCTGCCACAAAGATTTTCCCATTCGCAGGCCCAAT
This sequence comes from Anaerolineales bacterium, assembly GCA_046707185.1. GTDB lineage: Bacteria > Chloroflexota > Anaerolineae > Anaerolineales > Villigracilaceae > Fen-1038. The sequence goes on from JBJKOR010000150.1 coordinate 4,614, forward strand.
GGTGTTGACATAGTTCATCGCGGCCCGATAGGAAGTCGCCCAATATTCGGTTTCGAAGCGTCCTTGTGCGCCGCGCAGCCCGCCGATGAAGCTGTTGTAATAGATGTATTCATATGGATGCAATTGGATTCCTGCGACGATTCCCGGCAGCACCAGCGCCGCCACGATCAGACCCCGGACGATGGGCTGGCGCAGGTGACGAAAGAGCCAATCCACGCCCAGGCCGCAGACGAAGAACACCGGCGGCAGGATAAAAATGACTTGTCGGAAGTTATCATACAACGGCGAATCGGAAATGATCAGCGCGGCCAACGGCGCGACGAACCATAACAGCGTGGCAATCAAAAGATATTTGTTCTTCCAAAGCAAGGCGAGACTCAAAAAGAATAGCGGCCAGATCGGTTCGGTAATTTGGATGGCGAATAATACCGGCAGATAGGAACGCGGCAAGTTCTGCGATGCGTAATATTGTCCGTTGAACAACACTTTTCCCGGCCACGGATATTGTGACATGACACGCAAGCTCTCGATCAAGCGTGCAATGGGATTCGGCCAAAGATAAGGCCATGTGACCAACATTGCCGCCAAAGCAACGCCCGCGTAAACCAAAACCATCGGCAAGGACTTTTTGCCCATCTTTTGCCAAGCGTAAATCAGGACCAAGAGTCCGACCAAAGGACCGAGAATGCGGATGGAGGTTGTTATTCCAAGCAGAATACCGGCCAATAAAATAATCGGGCTAAAAAGCTTGAACGCCTCGGGAAATCGCTTTCGATAAATCAAGCCAACAATGATTGTGCTGACGATAAGATAAACCAGCTTGAGCCAAATCAAAATGGTCAAGGCTTCCTGGACATAGATATTCGGGTTGGAATGACCGAAGCTGGAGGAGAGACTTCGGAGCAGCGCGCCGAGAAAACTGTGGGGCTGAGACGAGGCATTTCGAATCAGCAAAGCCAGCCCGTTATCGAGGAATTGAGGCGTGAAGAAAAGGAAGAGCAGGGAAAGTATCCAGAGGCCGGTCAGCCAGTAGGGTTTGTTGACCGTTGACGGTGGACGGTGGGCGGTTGGCCGCGAATCGACCATGCGCAAGCCCAATTCGAGGCTGATGAGAATCGCGCTGAGGAAGGGAATGTCTTTCGGGCTGATGAAGGCGTGTCCCCAAAAGACCGGCTGGGCCGTGAAGAGCAGAGTCGCAGCGAAGGCTGCCCACAGACTCATCCAGCGGCGGGCAAGCAGATAAAACGCATAGATGCCAGCGACGAAGGTGAGGAAATAAACGAGATGCCGCAGGTCGGAGACAAGCCAATTGGGATCGAGCGCATGAAGCCCGCGTGCGACCAGCGCCGTGAACATCACGAAGGCGGGACCATAATTGTCGTACGTGTTGCCGGTGACGATGACTTGCGCACTGGTGAGCCAATTCCCATACGAAGCCAGTGCGTGATCGGCATACTTGTAAAATTGAAGTTCATCCCATGATTCGCCAAAGTTCGTCAGCGTGACCAAGCCGACGATCAAAATGATGATCAGCAAAGCGAGGATGGGAAATTGTTCGGAGCAGAAAAACTTTCTCATGTAGCGGTTAATCTTACTGCATTCATTAGCAGTTTGAC
>JBJKOR010000151.1:0-2464 GCA_046707185.1 Anaerolineales bacterium
TCCCCGCGCCGATGCGCGGCAAAGCTTTAGCCTCGGTCACTCCCAAAGCAGCATGAATCGTATCGCCAATAAACATCGGTTTGACAAACTTCCACTCATTGATCTCGCGAAAAGCCAGCACCGTACCTTCGAGCACGCCCGTCCGCATGAGCAGGCCAATACCGATGGAGAAACCCAAAAGTCCATGCGCGATGCGCTGGCCAAACTGTGTGCTGCGCGCGAACTCGGCATCAGTATGGATTTGGTTATAGTCGCCGGTCAAACCTGCGAAATCAAAAATGGCACTCTCCGATACGGTGCGCCCAACAGTAACGACCTTTTGTCCAACAGAAAATTCTTCGAAATATAAACCGGCCATATTAGTCTCCTGGTCTCAAAAGTCTAACAAGTCATACAAGTCGACATGTTAGACGTGTCAGACTTCTTGGACTTGTCAGACCAAATTATACCCTTTGACCTTCTGCTCATCTAACCGTACAATAGAACCATGCGCGATTGGAATCTTCATCCCGGCGATCCGCTGTCGCTCATCCTCGCGGCGGACTTTCGCTTATCGAAGCCGGATTACGTCAACGATCATATCTGGGAATTTGAAATGGGCACGGGCGAACCGGCGGCGCTGGCCGTTCACACAACTTATGGATTACGCGCCCGTAATATGCGACTTTATTATCGTTTCGGCGAACTTGGCAAAACCGTTTCCAACCCCGCAGAATTTTCCACCCCACCTTATCTGAGACGCTTCTATCCGAATTTTCTGTGGCTCGAATCTTCGCCGCTGGAGGGTCTGGAAGTCTCTGCCGAATATTGGATTCCTGAATCGCACGCCCTGGCTGGCAGATTGACTCTCATCAACCGCACCGCGTTTGCGCGCAAGATTACGGTCGAAATATGCGGAATGTTGACGCCGCTCGAAGGTGAAAGCTTCAAAGAGTCCCAACAGCAAATGGTCAACGTTCTAACCGGGCAAACAGGCGGACTCTTCCCGATAACGTTCATGACTGGCGGGCCGCAGTTTGGCCCCGGGCCGCATCCGTCACTGATGGTGTCGCTGGACTTCGATCCCGGTTCGAGCCGCCAAGTCAGTTGGGCAATCGCCGCGACCGATTCCCTGGAAGCCTCGTTCGATTTGGCGCGACGCACCGCAGGTCGCATGTGGGACGCGGAGCGCGCTCGCATCGAATTACTGGACGCGGGCCAAGTTTTCGATATTCATACCGGCGATTCCGATTGGGACGCGGCACTTGCCTTCAGTCAACGCCGCGCCTTGGGATTGTTCTTTACCCCCGATAAGCAACTACCGAATCCATCCTTTGTGCAATCCCGGCAGCCGGATCAAGGCTTTTCCCGTCAAGGCGATGGGCGCGATTATCCGCCCAGTTGGAGCGGGCAAACGCCTTTGGAAAGTTATTACCTTGCGGATGCGATCCCTGCCGTGCCTAAGATTATGCGGGGCCTGATCGAAAATTTTCTTTTCACGCAAACCAAGGATGGCTCGCTCGATCACAAGCCCGGCATCGCAGGTCAACGCGGAAAGCTGGCTGCCGCGCCGCTGCTGGCAAGTTTGGCATGGAAATATTTTGGACAAACCGAAGATCAGAAATTTTTGAACGAAGCCTTCCCAAAGCTTCTGGCCTTTTTCTGGAGTTGGCTTTCGCCGCAACACGATCCCGACCGCGACGGCTTGCCCGCCTGGGATCACCTGCTCCAAACCGGCTTCGACGATAACCCGTTGTTCGATGTCTGGCATCCGTGGTCGCAAGGCGCGGATATTTCCATAATCCACGATCCAACGCTCGAAGCATTTTTATATCGCGAGGCGCAAAGTCTAATTCATATCGCGAAACAGTTGGACAAAAAGGATGAGATCGCCCTGCTCGAAGCAGAAGCCGAAAAATTGAAATCTTCGGTCGAGGCAGGTTGGGATGAGCGGGCCGCGTTATATGGTTACCGGGACCGCCTCACAAAAGTCTGCCAGAGCGGAAAAACAATCGCAAAACATAAAGGGCCGGGAAATATGCGCCCGAACAAAGAGTTCGACCCGCCGATCCGCTTGTTGATCGAGGTGCAGACGAAAAATCCGGCGGTGCAAAAGCCAACCGTCGAGATTAGCGATCGGGTCAACAAGAAGGGCGGCGATGTCGAAGTGATCGACGAGAAACAATTCCAGTGGCGAAACGGCGGTTTTGTGGCGACCACGCAAAGAGTCTTCGCGAAGATCGGTCACATCAGCGTTCAAGGGCTGAACCCGCAGTTTCTGTTGTTGTTCAGCACCGTCAACATGGCCAGCGAAGATATTACGCTTTTCACGCCGCTCTGGGCCGGCACACCGGATCAGGAGCGCGCACAAGCGATGGTCTCGAGCACGTTGGAAAACCCGGAATATTTTGGTCTTCCCTTTGGAATTCCCGCCCTGCCGTTCATCCCGGAACATAAAGCGGACTCGGTTGCGAGGCGCGTTCAG
>JBJKOR010000152.1:0-2307 GCA_046707185.1 Anaerolineales bacterium
CCAGCCCTTCAACATTTTCCAGCAGGATATCAATAAGGCTTTGGCTGCGGCGGGTGCGAAGTAAAACGTAAAACGCAAAAAAATAAAACGCAAGGAGCAAAACGCAAAACGCAAGGAGCAAAACGCAAAACGCAAGGAGCAAAACGCAAAGCGCAAGGAGCAAAACGCAAAGCGCAAGAAACAAAGAGCAAAACGCAAAATGGCTCGGTGTAAAAGCCGGGTCATTTTTATCTAAAATTTCTCTACCGTACGAACTAATTTTTTTGATGTTATTGCGAGCGTACTTTGCGAAGCGATCTCCTGTTTTCAAGCAAATTCTTGCAGAATCACAGGGAGATTACTTCTCGAAGACTCGCAATGACATTTGTACAGCAGCAAATAAAACATCAATGTCCCAACCGGGCGAGAATCCAAACGATCAGCGGGGCGATGATCAAGGCCGGAAGGAAGTTCCCCGAACGGATTTTTTTGATCTCCAATAAACTGCTCAGGGCCAGGGCCATCAGGATGACACCGCCGGTTGCGGTCATCTCGTTCATCATCGACTGGCTGACGATGGCATTCAATTGGGCGGCCAAAAGGCTGATGCCTCCCTGATAAACAAGGATCACCAGCGATGAGAACACAACGCCAATGCCCAACGTGGATGAAAACGCCAGGGACGTAAATCCGTCCAGCACGGACTTGACCGCCAGCAAATTGTAATTGCCGGTCAGACCGTCTTGAATCGAACCGAGGATGCTCATCGGCCCAACGCAGAACAGCAGGGAGGCTGCCAGAAAGCCGCGCACAAATTTGCTGGAGACATCTGCATCTTCTGTTTCGGATGAGCTTCTTGTAAACCGCGCTTCGAGCACTTCGCCCAGGGATTGCAGGCGATCCTCGACCTTCCACCATTCGCCGAGCAGCGCACCGATCAACAAGGCGCCCAACACGACCAGCGAGTTTTGGGTCTCGAGGAACATTTGAACGCCGATGGCGAATATGAAGAGTCCCATGCCTGCCACGATCGTCGCTTTAAGCCTTTCCGGAACACGCGCTCGCAGAGTCAAGCCGAGCGTCCCGCCGAGCAAATCCGCGGCGATATTGATCAAAGTTCCAGTCATCGTTTCTCCATGATATTGGGATAGGTCACCGTGGTTTTGTGACCCTATTTCTTTGCCAGCGTTGTATGTTTCCCCGCGCTTTGATTCTCGACCAGTTCCAATATAAACAACAGCGATGACAAGCGATTGAGGTATTGCTGCAGAACAGGATCGACCGTATCCCCCGCGTCGAACAATTCTGCCATGCGCCTCTCCGCGCGGCGGACAACGGCGCGCGCCAAAGAAAGCGATGCCCCGCCGACCGAATCGCCGGGGATGATGAACTCCTTGGGCAGTTCGATGGTTTTGCTCAGTTGATCCGCCTGCTCTTCGATCCATTGCACGCGTCCTTCATCGAAGCGGAATTGTTCCGCATTTTCAGGAGTCGCGGCCACTTCGGCCATCAGCCGGTACAGATCGCGCTGCGCTTCCAGCAGGAGCGGCCCGGAACGCGGATCATGCACGGAAGCGCGCGCCAGCCCGAGCGCCGCGTTCGATTCGTCCAATGTTCCCAGTACTTCGATCCGCAAATCATATTTCGGGACGCGCTTTTCTCCCAAGATTCCTGTGGTTCCATCATCGCCTTTGCGAGTTTAAAAATTCATGCGTAGATTATAATTTGACGTGAACAGGATGACCACCCTGAGCGAAAATCTCGAATGGCCGAGAAGAAAGGGTTGAAAGGTGTCATTGCGAGGAGCGGCGCTGCAACGCCGCGACGTGGCAATCTCGTTGTAAATCAATTGGATGTTACATGAGATTGCCACGTCGCCTTGATCTCGTTGCGCCACTTCGTGGCTACTCGATCAGCGGCTTCTCGCAATGATATGAATACAATATGCCTCGAAAATCAACGAAGACTTCCTCTTTTGGTTCGCCAGGCCGCGTCGGACATGACGCCTCTGCGTTCTATTCTGCGCGCCTGTATGATGACCAGCCGCAAGCGGAAGAAATGAAGTATGTCGAGAATCCGATCCCATCCGATAAGCTGGATGTGATTTTCAATTCATCGTCGGAAACGATGAGCGAACTGCCGGATCATTCCGTGCATTTGATGGTCACGTCGCCGCCGTATAACGTGGGCAAAGATTACGTTGACGATTTGACGCTCGAAGAGTATCTATCTTTCCTGAAACGGGTTTGGACTGAAACGTATCGCGTGCTCGTCCCCGGCGGACGCGCCTGCATCAACGTTGCCAACCTCGGGCGCAAGCCATATATT
>JBJKOR010000153.1:0-3170 GCA_046707185.1 Anaerolineales bacterium
CTGCCGCCCACGTATTGGCTGTTATGGCTTGGGATTCTGGTCAATCGTCTCGGCAGTTTCGTCATTCCCTTTCTGACGCTTTATCTCACCAGCCAGCGCGGCATCTCCGTTAGTTTGGCCGCCTTGACAGTTTCCTTATATGGCGTAGGTTCGTTCGGCGCGCAATTGATCGGCGGCGAGCTGGCCGACCGGCTTGGCCGCCGTCCAATATTATTGATGAGTCTCTTTGTCGCACCCGCGGCGATGATGGCTTTGGGGTTTGCGCGTTCGATAACGCTCATCGCGGTTTGTACGCTGATCCTGGGATTCTTCACCGATTTATATCGCCCGGCTCTATCCGCCGCGGTCGCGGATTTGGTGCCGTCCTCGGCGCGCGTCCGTGCTTTTGGATATCAATACTGGGCGATCAATCTCGGCTTTTCGCTCGCGCCGATTTTGGCCGGGTTCATGGTTCGCTACAATTATTTCCTGCTTTTCATCGGCGACGCGCTCACCACGTTCATCTTCGGATTGATCGTGCTGGCACGCGTCCCGGAGACGCGGCCCGTAGAAGTTCTTCACACCGCGCACATCTCCTTTAACGAGAGACTGCATCAGGTCCGGCGCGAACCGCTTTTGTTGATGTTCAGCGCCTTGGCAATATTTATCGGCATCGTTTATATGCAGGGCTATGTGACCTTGCCGATCGATATGCAAGCCCACGGACTGACGCCCGCCGATTACGGGCTGGCGATTTCCATGAACGGGATATTGATCGTGGCGTTGAGCATTCAAGTCAGCCACATGGCCTCCAGGTGGAAACGTTTTCGCACCATGGCGGTCGCGGCGCTTTTCCTGGGAATCGGCTATGGCTTGAACATGTTTGGCCGCGACCTCTTGCCGTTTTACTTTTTCACGGTCGCGGTCTGGACGTTGGGCGAGATCACGTCCTCGTCAGTTGCCCCGGCCATCATCGCCGATCTATCTCCGATCGATTTGCGCGGGCTATATCAGGGCATCTTCGGTTCGGCGTGGGGACTCTCTTTCTTTATCGGGCCCGTGCTCGGAGGCTGGGTCTACGAACAACTGGGTGCGAAAGCTCTCTGGTTCGGTTGCTTTGTTTTGGGGCTTATCTTGATGCTTTGTTATCTCTGGATGGGAAAGCTTGCCGAACGTCATAGCGGGGTATCGTAGACGACTCAGATCTAATTCACGTCGGTTCGGAATAAAAAAAGGATTGATTATCGCGTTGAACGGAGTGGCACAAAAGGCGCTACACAGTCGAAGCGTGGATTTCACTTTTTAAACCTGTCCTTCGACTCCACCTCGATTGCGCTCAGTGTCTGCACACGCTCACCATTCGTCCCGCGCCACGTGCTTTTACCTGTTGTATAATCGAAGCAAGCGTATTCGTTGTGTAGTTTGCAAAGGGAAGGTCGCGATGAGAAAAGCTTTCAAACTGATTCTATTCGTATCCTTAACCGCGTTCGTGTTGATTTCGTGTGGTTCCGCCGAGACTAGTACACCAGCCCCAACATCAGCTCCCGCCGCTACCACTGCACCGGCTGCGACCTCGGCTCCTGCCCCCACGATGGTTCCAATCTTGCCTACCTCTACGGCAATGGCAACCGCGCCATCGGTTCAGGATCAACTTGCTCAGATCGACCACATCCTGGAGCAATCCATCGCCGGAAGCATTGCCTACAACAAACCGCAGTCCATGCTGCTGGATCAAACCACGACCATCGAGCTGCTTCTCAACCCATCGCTTTCGCCGCAGGCCTTGAGCACGCAAGTTGCATCGAGCGGAGTAAGTGGGGAGGTGGCCAGCGCCAGCGTTCAGGTCACGCCGCGTATGAAGGCGGTCCTGCTATCGAATGACGCCCAAGCTTTTTCGATTCAACCGGTTCAGGATAATCCCGAACAACTTGTCAGCGGCACGCAGACGACGAACTGGACCTGGCTGGTGACCGCTCATAAAAGCGGAACGCAAGCGCTGACTTTGATCCTGTATCGCCTCGTGCAATTTCAGGGCGAGGATTACTGGCGCGAGATTCAAACCTATCAGTCCAATATCGATGTGAAGGTCACGGTAGCCCAACGCCTCGATTCCCTCGACTGGAAATGGATCGCCGGTATCCTGATCACCGCTTTGCTCATCCCGGCTTTCTGGCGTTGGCTCGACCAGCGCAAGAAAAAATCTCATCGCAAAAAGAAGGCTGTATAGTGCCTGTCATTGCTGTGGCAATCTCGTATGTGGAGATTCCTGGATTGCCGCGCCGTTCGCTTTGCTCGTGACTCGCAATGACATTTGATTTAAACTTGACATGACTCCGCCTTGACCGTATAATCTCGTTCGCCTTCCTCGCTAGCTCAACGGCAGAGCGGGCGGCTGTTAACCGCTAGGTTCGAGGTTCAAATCCTCGGCGAGGAGCTTTTGACAAAATAGTTTCATCCTTACTTCCAGTTGTAAGGATGAAATTTTTGTTATATACTTGGGATGTTTAGTAATTTAGGAATCAATGTTTAAGCGCGAAAAGCTATAGAGAGATTTACAAAGAAATCGTGAAAGAAAAAGTAACAGGTATAATAATCATGTTCCTATATTCTTTACTCGGGAAGGCTTGACTAGAAAATGGCATCTAGGCAAAAAGGCGAATTCCAGCATCCCACAGATATTAAACTTCCCAGCAGCCCGCTTCTAGAAGCTTGGCTTGAAATACGTTGGAAGTTGACTCCTTCTAAGTTTCAGGGATTTGAAGCAGACCCCTTTTATCCAATGGCACTGGGCATCTTCTATAATAACGTTAGGGCCGACTTTGGAACTCACATTGAATTACCCGCAGGTCAAGCTCCAGAATTCATGATGCCTTACTTTGTTCAACATCAATTTAGACCGAAAGAAAACGGATGGCCTCTCCTCCAACTAGGGCCTGGAATTGCAACGGTGAATTTTACAAAGCCGTATTCTTGGCAAGAGTTCAAAGAGAAAGCTCTTTATTTGAGAGAAAACCTAATTAGTGCATATGATGCTAAAGAATTGAATACACAAGCAGTGAGCCTCAAGTATCGAAATGGAATTCCATTTCGATTTTCAAGCTCTGACCTTCTTGCTTTTCTGCAAGACAATCTCAATTTATCTGTGTCAATGCCCACTGACTTACCTAGCTTCATTGCAGAGAAACAGTTCC
>JBJKOR010000154.1:0-2143 GCA_046707185.1 Anaerolineales bacterium
CTTGAGCAGCACCATCCCTTCGGCGGCAATGTGATGCGCCAATTCGTGATGCGCGTCCACATCGAACTTTTTTCCGCCTTTGGGAGTTTCTTTGGCCTTGAAGACAATGCCGAGGATTCGACGGACAGATTCATCCAAGACCGCTTCATCCAACTCTCCAGAGCGGACGGCTTCCACAACAGCTTTGACGCGGCGATCCTGGGGTCCGGGCATTTCCCAATCGAGGCCAGCCTTCAACGCGGGGACACGATCACGCACCGCACCCCAGTCCGAGACAACCAATCCATCGAAGCCCCATTCATTTTTGAGAATCTCGGTTAGCAGTTGATGATGTTCCGATGCAAAGGCACCGTTGAGTTTGTTGTATGAGCACATCACAGTCCAGGGTTTGCCCTGCTTGACGGCTTTTTCAAATGCAGGCAGATAGATTTCACGCAGCGTGCGTTCGTCCACTTCGGAACTGATACTGAAGCGTTGAAATTCCTGATTGTTGGCGGCGTAATGTTTGAGCGACGTTCCCACACCTTTGCTTTGCACGCCGCTGATAAAGTTGGCAGCCATCTCTCCAGCCAGGAATGGATCTTCGGAGAAATACTCGAAGTTACGTCCGCCGAGCGGTGAACGCTTCATGTTCGCGCCGGGACCAAGGACCACATCCACGTTGAGGGCGATACATTCCTCAGCGATGGCTTCGCCCATTTTGTGGATCAAGTCCACGTCCCAGGTGGATGCGGTGCAGGATGCGGTCGGGAAACAAGTGGCCGGCAAGCTTTCATTTGCCACCTCGTGAACATTGGGCACGCGTCGGACTCCGTGCGGACCATCCGAAACGATCATTTCGGGAATGCCGAGTCGTTCCACGGGCGTGGTTGTCCACGCGCTGGCGCCGGTGCAAAGCGCGGCCTTTTCCTCGAGAGTCATTTGCTTGATCAAATCTGGGATCGATGTCATGATTTTATCCTTTTCGAATATTTGTTTCCCTTAGTGGGAATAAGAATCGTATACCGAGCGAACGTGAAATTCTTTTTTCGCTTTTTCCAAAGTCCAACCAGCGGGCATGGGGAATGAAATCTCGACTTTTCTTCCAGCAGGCAAGGCAAAGTAATTATCGCTGAAGAGGATGTCTGCCTTGTTCAAAGATACTTCCGCTAAAACAGCCAGCGATTTGGATGTCAGCGTAGCAATAAGTTGGCTGCCTTTGTTTTTTAAGTTCACGCTGATCGCCGGATCGTTCAACGCCAAATGCTTGATCGGTGCAAAGAACGCGACCTGCCTCGCCACACACTGATCTCCCTGCCACAGTTCCGCAATGAATACCAACTGGCGAGCATTACTGTCGTTGACGCGTTCGGAGAAATCCAAATCGCATACTTGAGTCGCAGCCTGTGCCGCGGCTTTGACGGCAGATTTCCCTGATTTCAACACCTGACCATCCAGTGTTTCCAACGACCACTTCACGCTGCCTTTCCACGCTTTGAGCGTGTCGTTGGTTACGTAGACGGTTTGCTTGGGCGGCTGGTCTTCGATGGAAAGCATGACCGGCGCATAGAAACGACGCGCCGCATAATGTAATGTCTTCCAACGCCCGAAGTAATCCAGGCTCGACCAGGAAGCGACCGGCCAGCAGTCATTCAATTGCCAATACAGAGTCCCGGCCACGCGGTCAGGATGTCGGCGCCAGTGTTCCACACCATAGCGGATACCTTCCGCTTGAAGCGCCATGCTCAAGTAGACCAGTGCCTCGAAATCTTTTGGCAAACGGAATGTGTCCAGCATTTGTCCGACCATCAAAGAATTTCCACTGGCATTCTTTTGATGCTGCTCCATAATATATGAAGTCATATTCCAATCTGTCTTATCGGCATAAGTGCGGATGGTCGCCAGAGGCGGCAGCGCCTGGAAGCCAAACTCGCTCATGAAGCGCGGATATTGATTACGATAGGCCGTGAACGGTTTGCGTCCGTGCCACACATCCCAATAATGCGCATCGCCTTGAATTTGTCCATTCGGATTTTCAAAGGGCGTATTCGATGAAGGGGAACTCGGCCAATATGCATGATCCGGGTCTTCGGCTTGACACCAGGCAGGCAGTGTATGATGGAAGAACCTATCATAGGCCTTCTTCATATCCTTGAGTTCAGGC
>JBJKOR010000155.1:0-7498 GCA_046707185.1 Anaerolineales bacterium
CGCGTCGTACTAACCTCTTCGTTTGCCGCCGTTGGCTATGGACATCCACCCAGCGATCAACCTTTTACGGAAGAAAGCTGGACCGACCTGAACGGCCCGAACATCACGGCCTATGTCAAATCGAAAACATTGGCTGAACGCGCGGCATGGGATTTCATCCAACGCGAAGGCGGCTCTTTGGAATTGTCAGTGGTCAATCCGGTAGCAGTCTTTGGACCCGTACTGGGCGCTGATTATTCCAGCTCGATCCTGCTCGTGAAGCGCTTGTTGGATGGCAGCGTGCCGGGCTGCCCGCGGTTAGCTATAAATGCTGTAGATGTTCGGGATGTTGCCGATCTGCATCTACGCGCCATGACTCATCCTGATGCGAAAGGCGAACGGTTTCTGGCCGTATCTGGCAGTTATGTGACCATGATCGAGATCGCTCGTTTGTTGAAAGAGCGTTTGGGCAAAGATGCGAAACGTGTCCCCACCAGGGAATTTCCGGATTGGGCCGTGAAGTTGTTTGCATTGTTTGATTCATCGGTGGCGCAAATCGTTCCTGATTTGGGCAAATATGATAGTGCTTCAAATGAAAAAGCGAAGCAAGTTCTGGGCTGGGAACCGCGCTCGCGCGAAGATGCGATCCTGGCAACTGCCGAGAGCCTGGTTCAACTTGGGCTGCTGGGAAATCCCCAAAAGGCCTAATCGATACTGTCAATAAAATTTGTTCTTCATTCTGAGTAAGGAAAACATCATGATTCTCATCATCGGCTCGACCGGACACGTTGGAAAAGAACTGGTGTCTCAGTTGCTTCAGTCCAATCAATGTTTTCGTGTGTTCGTTCGTGACCCGCAAAAGGTTGCTCATCTCGATCCGGGCATCGAACGCGCGGTTGGCAATCTGAACGACTTGGACTCGCTCGTCAAGGCCATGCGCGGCGTGGAACGGGTCTTTCTGGTAACACTTACCATCCAGCAGGACATGAATGTGCTGGAGGCTGCCAAACGCACCGGCGTCAAGCACATCGTGAAGCTTTCGACCAAAGAAGCCACGGAGCATAAGATCGCGATCGGTCAATGGAGTTTCGAGCGCGAGGAATTGATCCGCGCCTCGGGTCTCGATTGGACCTTTCTGCGTCCCGGCATGTTCATGAGCAATTCCATCGGCTGGTGGGCGGCAAGCATCAAAGCACGCGGCGCAGTGTACTTCCCCGGCGGGAAAGGCAAAGTCGCGCCGATTGATTCGCGCGACATCGCTACGGTTGCCGCCCTGGCTTTGACTCAACCAGGCCACAGTGGCCAGGTCTACGAACTGACCGGTTCGGAGCTGCTGACGGTGAAAGAGATGATTGGCATCATCTCCCGCACGCTTGGTAAACCACTACGTTACGTGGATATTCCGCCATTCATTGCACGCTTTGGAATGAAGCGGTCGGGCATGAATCCGAGAATGGTCAACGCGCTGATGGAAATGCTCGTGTCGCTGCGGAAGAATGAAGGTGCAAGCGTGACCGATACCGTCCAGCGCCTGACGGGTCGTCCTCCGCGAAGCTTTGAAGAGTGGTGCCGCGAAAACGTGGATGCCTTTCGTGCATAAAGGATGAAATATGGCATGGACTGAAATCGAAAAACGCTTGAAAGAACTCTCCAACGAAGAGATCGTTGGTCTGCTGAAGGGATTGCATGGTCTCTCATCACAGAATAAAGCTTGGCTGGCGGCCAAGGTCCTGCCGGTCTTTCCGGATGTTGAATATCTTGAAAAATGCTATCAGAAGATCGTTCATGGGTTTGTTATCCCGCTAATTCCCTTTCGATAATATTTTAACTTGCTTGTAAAAAACAATGGACGCCCACATACTTTAGCGAAAGTCCTGAATCGGGGCTGGTCAGTTCCAATTTCGACCTTCCGATTTTCTGCAAATTTAAAGCACATTATTTCAAGTTGAAAAGCTTGACCATTTTCCTATTTTTGCTTATAATTTACTGAACATTCAGTTATATATAAAGGAAACACCTATGTCCCGACCTAGTGTCAAAAGTGAACGAAGGCAACAGATCCTCGAAGCCGCTACAACCTGTTTTTCTCGCAAAGGGTACTATGCCAGCAGCATGGATGATATTGCCGCCGAACTATCCTTCAGCAAAACCTTGATCTATTACTACTTCAAAAACAAGCGCGATATCTTCCTGGCCATGCTCGACGAGTGGGCCCGGCAAAGTACAGATGCCTGGAAAATGATGTTTTCCCCGGAAGAGGATGTCAAGACTCAATTACGGAAAGGGCTGGAATACGGTGTGCAATTAATTATCCAATTCAAGGATTTGGCTTGCATTGAATTCGAATTTTACGCCGAGGCTAGTCGTGATGATGTGGTTCGCAAGGCCATCCAGGGTCTCTTTGTTAGATTCCGGGCTGAATTCAAAAGACTTTTGGATGCGGGAATTGCTAATGGAGAATTTCGCCCATTGAACGCAGAAGCATTATCCGCAGTACTCTTTGGCACCTACGAAGGCTTGGCAATGCAAGCTATCGTTGACCAAGACAAGACAGATTGGCCAACCGTGCTCGAAAGCCTGACTGATATGATTATGCAAGGCATTTCTCTCGTGAAGGAGTAGAGCATGGATGCTAACATACACGACTTATGAAAGTCCGATTACCAATGAAGGGAATTCGATGCTCGAGCGAATCTGCCAACTCAATCCCCCTCTACTGTCCATCAACAGGCGGCGAAATTCATAAACCCACGAAATGCTGCCTACTAACGCAGTACTGTAAAACCCAAAATAAGCATTAATATTAGGAGGCCTGAATGTACCTTTTATTCTTCGTATTCGCAGTGTGTGCCATCGTGACGATACCGATTCATTTCATGTCGGTGGAGCATACAAAGCTTCAAAAAAAGTTTGGTAAGGAAAAAGGGATTAAGGTTGGAGAAACTTACGGTCGTATTTCAGGCGACTTATTATTTCTTTCTTTGATCGGTCTCTGGCTCTCGCCTCAACCCAGGTTCGTCTTACCCTTTTTCCAAAATCTTTCTTTCTCGATTCCAGTCATCAATTTCCGGATTCCGCTGATTCATCTGATCCTATTTGTATTTTGCGCGGCTACAGGCGTTTGGCTTCTATTTCAATCTGTAGCAGGATTGACCATAAAAGTATCGGAATCGCACCGACCCGAGAAGGTGATTACCCGCGGTATTTATGGCAGAGTGCGCCATCCGCAATATCTTGGTTTTCTGCTAACGCATATCGGGTTCTCTTTTCTATTATCCGGACTCTTTGCCTTGATCGCTACTCCATTGATCTTCTTAATGCTCTACTTCTTTGCTCACAAGGAGGAGACGGAGCTAACCAACGATTTCGGTGAGGATTACAAGGAGTATCAAAAGAAGGTTCCCATGCTTGTTCCAAGGCTTGGAAAATAAATCCAAGCCATCAAAAGGATAACATCGAATAAATAATCAAGGAGACCATTATGTATATCTTGCTTTGGATGTTGGTTGCTGTTGTTTCGGGGGTTTTGCACTTCTGGTCTGTGGAATACGACAAACTGGAACAGAAATATGGGGCCGAGAAGGCTTCAAGCCTTGTCAAACTCTATGGGGAATTTTCAGGAGATTTGGAGATGTTGTTTTTAGTCGGTCTGTGGTTGCTTCCACAACCACGCTTCAGACTCCCGCTGTTGTCGGGTTGGTCATTTGAAGTTCCGTTTATTCACTTTTCGATACCCTATCTGCATTTGATTATAGCCATACCACTCATCGGGCTTGGCGGCTGGCTAATTGGCAAAGCCCTTCAACAGATGGGAAATGATTTGAGTATCGAACACAAGAAACCAGACCATATAATAACCGATGGCGTGTTTTCAATCGTAAGACATCCCCAGAACTTGGGAGGGGCCGTCCTTCATATGGGCATGTGCCTACTGCTCTCTGCCTGGTATGCCGTGCTCTTTACCCCTGTCTTCTTTATCTTTGACTATTTAGTTGCTGCTAAGGAAGAAAAGGAACTGCTGAAAGTCTTCGGAAAAGATTATGAAGCATACCGGAAAAAGGTACCAATGTTTATCCCAAGATTGCAGCGGCAACATCATTAAAGCCGTGTATATTTCCAAGAAAAGAATATCAAAGGAGTAAGCATGAAATTTTCAAAATGGGTTTTTCTTGTGGCCGGTATTTACGGCCTGTTCGTTACGTTGCCTTTATACAATGAGGCTTACACAACACAATTGTTTCCCCCTGCCATTAACCATCCAGAATATTATTATGGATTTATCGGTACTGTTGTTGCATGGCAAGTCGCATTCATTGTCATTTCACGTGACCCGCTAAAACAGCGATCACTGATGATCCCCGCCGTTATGGAAAAGATGATCTATGCTTTTTCAATTTTGGTATTGACACTGCAAGGAAGGGTTGCAGGTGCGATGATTGGTTTCGCCGCCATCGATTTTGTTTTGGGGGTGCTGTTCGTCATTTCTTATATTTTGACGGGAAAAGCAAAGGAAGAGCAAAGTTGATTCTTGGTTGAGCCCCAGGCTGCCGTGTTTTTTGGAGGCAGCGTTCTGATAAGCAAATGGATTGTTGAATATGGCTTGCACTTGACTCGCGGAGCCATTCGCCCAAAAGTTAGACCACTTTCAGGCCAATCCTGTCAAATCGGTTTTCACCGCATCCCGTCTGCCAGGGCAGGCGTTCGTGTGAAAACTATATAGGTTGTCAAAAGTTTAATATGCAAAAATATAATGCACGCGAAGTAAAGGATTGTTATAACCGAACGGCAAAAGAATATGCAGAACAATTCTTGAATGAACTGGACAACAAGCCGTTCGACCGAAACATATTGGATCGCTTTAGTGACTTGTTGCCCGATGGAAGCTTGATATATGATTTTGGGTGTGGCTCCGGCCAGACGACAAAATACATCCATGATAAAAACAGGCACAAAATTATAGGTCTTGACTTCTCTGAAAACGCCATACGCCTGGCAAAACAAAATTTTAGCGGAATAGAATTTGTCGTAGACGATATGTTAAGCTCACACATGGCTTCAAATTCTGCGGATGGCATCCTTGCGTTTTATGCGGTAGTCCATTTCGCGTACATTGAAATCGAGCAGGTACTAAGAGAATGGTGGAGGTTGTTGAAGCCAAGTGCGATCTGTCTATTCAGTTTTCATGTTGGGGATGAATATGTGGAAGTAGTAGATTTTCTGGGAGTAAGTGGCGCAAATGCGACCTGGCATTTATTGGATGTGGATCGAGTCCTTGAACTTTCCGAACAGGTTGGCTTCAAGGTGGAAGAGGCCATGATACGATACCCCTATAAGGGTCACGAACACGAAAGTAAAAGAGCCTACATCATGCTGAAGAAAGTCGAGAGGATCGATCCTGAAGTAATGAAGGAGTTTTGAAAATGATCGTTCTGTATTTAGGCATATTCGGTCTTTTGGCTTTTACTTTTGGAGTGGGGGTTCTGGGTTTGCGGTTGCGAAATCACCCATCTAAAGAAAATGCAGAGAAATCCAGTCGGGGCATGCACTTTCTTTTCTTTGCCGGATTGGTAACTCCAGGACTGATCGGCATCTTCTATCCAGGTCCAACGCATTTTGATGAACTCGTTGGACTAACTTCGTTACCACTGAAGCCGCTCTTTCTTGTGGTTGGCATCATTTTAGCAATACCAGGTTTATACTTCATTGTAATTTCCAACAAACTATTACGAGCTTTAGGAAGCGGGACCAACGCGTTTGTTTTGACCAAGAAAGTGGTCGGGCAAGACATTTACAAGTACACCAGAAATCCAATGTCGCTTGGATACTATTTATTTTCCCTCAGCATCGGGTTTGTTTCAGGCTCAACACTCTTGACGCTTGCCATCCTCCTAGGTCTTATTCCAGCTCATATCTTTTTTCTCAAGTATTTCGAAGAATTGGAACTTGAACTCCGCTTTGGAGAGTCTTACAAAGAATATAAAAGGACCACGCCTTTCCTTTTTCCCAGGTTTTCAGAGAACTAGTTGCACCAGTTTTGGCCCGCCTCGCCATGTTGGGTGCGCGGCTGGTTTCCCGGCAACCTTACTTACTCTCTTCTCCTGGATTTTTTCATCTTCCTGTCTCCTTCCGCACAACGACAGAGAACTAGCGTTTCTCGAAAAGTACCTCAGGATATTGCTTCGAGGGGCCATTGAGAAGCACAGATGGTTGGCCCTTGAGCTCTTGATCGAAGAAGGCGGTCGAGTACGCATTGACGATGTCAAATCCACGCTTTGCATCCAGCGGTCCTGTTAAACCCACCACTGGGAAAAATGGTGAAAAGTGGGGAGCATCGGTAAAGTTAAGATGGAACATGCCGGGCACCAGCACCAGGTACCCGTCTCCAGGGAGGCTCTGATATACCGCGCGCATGGTGGTTTGCGTCTCATCTATATCGGCTTGAGCCCAACCTTCGCGCTGCATGGTTTTGGCATCCCGGCTGATCCACATGGTCGGCTGATGCAATCCAGACCGCACTACATCGGCAGGCATAAAAGCGTCCATCACCAGGCAGGCACGCAAGCGTGGATCCTGCAGGCAGGCTTCACCGGTTTCAATACCTCCCAGTGAGACTCCGAAGATGCCAGCGTGCGTCAGGTCCAGCTGCCCCGTCAGAATGCCATTGGGATCGGACCGGTTGAGGGCAGCGAGTTGGTCCAATGTAAAGCTGACATCCTGCGCCAGGAAAGGGATGACCGTGTCAAAGAAGGCAGGATGCCCGGGATGTGTGGGATCATACATACGTGGATCCATGCCTACCAGGCGCCCATCCGGAAAAACTACCCCGGCCGCGGCGTAGGGTTGATCAATGGCTGCAACAATATAGCCGTGTGAGACCAATTCCTCCACCTGGAAGGTGTTCGATTGGCGATAGCCGAGACGACCAGATAAGAAGATCAGCACCGGGTAACCGGATTCGCTATCCGCCACGGGTGCCGCTGGGACAGCGTTGGTGGTGACATATTTGAGATGCCCGAAGATGAAGCTTGGCAAGTGCATCAGCCGCGCTACCGGCGCAAGGATTTCAGGATGCGGCAGGTAAGGAGCGCGCGGCATCGATGGCTCACTTCGAGCAGGGTACCAGACTTGCACCATTAATTCACGTTGAACATTGGGATCAACGGTGAATAGCTCAGGGCGACTGGTATCGACCCAATGATACGTTAGCGTGCCGATCGCGTAGGGACCGGTTGGTTTGGGAAAGTGAAAAACTGGGAGTATCATTGGCAGAGCAATTGAGACGATTAATCCGAGCACGGCCAGACCAACAAATAATCCGATTTCAAGAGGGTGGAGCACCATTCGCTGGATAGACCCGATACCAGACGCTAAATTGAGGAGCAGCCATGCTATGGCAAAGAGCCCCGACAATGCGTATGCCGGAACCATCTGCCAGCGCGGACCCTCGACCAAAATCTAAATGCCGGCTATGGGTAAGGCGATGAGGGTTATGTTGCCCATCCAGCGCCACGTGCGAAGT
>JBJKOR010000156.1:0-1363 GCA_046707185.1 Anaerolineales bacterium
GTTTGGTTCGATGGATCGTCAGTGGAAGGCTTTGCCCGCATTCAGGAAAGTGACATGCTCCTGCGGCTCGATCCGGATACCTACGCCGTTCTGCCGTGGACGCCCGCTGAATTAAAGCGCGCCCGCGTATTCTGTGATATTTTCACTCCGGACGAAAAGCCCTTCGAGGGCGATCCGCGCGGGACCTTGAAGCGGATGCTCTCCAAATTGGATGAACGCGGCTGGGTCTTTAACGTTGGGCCGGAACCGGAGTTCTTCCTATTCAAAGGCACGAACGGCGATGGCGTTCATCCGGTGCCGCAAGATACCGGCAGTTATTTCGATTTCTCATCATTCGATGAAGCCGCGGTCGTTCGTAACGCGTTGATGGACGCGCTCGATACCATGGGACTCGAAGTGGAAGTCGGCCATCACGAAGTTGCATTGGGCCAACATGAAATTGATTTCCGTTTTGCGAACGCCCTCAAAACCGCCGATAACGTATTCACATTGAAATACACGGTCAAAGCCATCGCTGTGCAGCACGGATTGACCGCTTCGTTCATGCCCAAGCCAGTCTTCGGAATCAACGGCTCGGGAATGCACTGCCACCAATCCATGTTCGATAAGCAGACTGGCGCGAATCTATTCTTCGATGCGAACGACAAAGCCCATCTCTCAAAGTTGGCCTATTCGTTCATCGCGGGACAATTGGCGCACGCGCGTGCTTTGGCTGCCATCGTTGCGCCGACGGTTAACTCGTACAAGCGTCTCGTTCCGGGATATGAAGCGCCGGTTTACATTGGCTGGGCGCAGAAGAACCGCTCGGCATTGATCCGCATCCCGCGCTATACCGAAGGCCGCGACAAAGCCGTGCGCGCCGAACTGCGCTTCCCCGATCCATCCTCGAATCCGTATCTGGCGTTTACAGCCATGCTGGCCGCGGCCTTGGACGGCATCGAAAACAACATGACTCCGCCTGCGGCACTCAATGACATCAACCTGTATCATCTCACCGCCAAAGAGCGGAAGAAGTTGGGTGTGAAGGAGTTGCCCGGCTCGCTTGCTGAAGCGTTGAATGAACTCGAAAAAGATCAAGTGGTGAAATCCGCATTCGGCGAGGTGATGTACGCAGCGTTCGCAGACGCCAAACGCCAGGAATGGGACGACTATCGTATCCGCGTTACCGATTACGAGATCGAGAGATATTTGGAAACGGCATAGTTCGCAATTAGCTATCAGCAATTAGCAAACAGGACCTCCGCAGATTCTACGGAGGTCCTGTTTGAACAAAAGAATTACCGCGCGAGATTGTGAATCACGCTCATGTCATCGCCCCCAACATAATGCTCGACATTGGATATGGAAATTATTTGCATGTCAG
>JBJKOR010000157.1:0-1090 GCA_046707185.1 Anaerolineales bacterium
TGGTGTGTGTGTTGGCAGAGCGGCGATTAAATCGTTTAACCAATCCGGCTCTTTCTCAGGGACTTCCGGATTTCCTGGCGCACGAACCGGGCTTTTATTCCGGCTTGATGCTTTCGCAATACACCGCTGACCATTTGATCGTCGAGCAGAAAATCTTATCTGCGCCTGCCAGCATTCAATCCATCCCCGCTGCCGCCGATCAGGAAGACTTCGTCTCGATGGGCATGAACACCGCCATCAAGAACGGACAGATTTTGGATAACGCTTACGGCGTGTTGGGAATCGAATTCATGGCCGCCGCGCAAGCCCTGGACTTCCGCAAATTTACATCGGGACGCGGCACGCAAAAAGCGCGCGAAGTGATTCGCAAGCACGTGGAGCATTTGCACGTGGATCGTCCGTTGTATAATGACCATAATAAGATGAAGACCCTAGTAAAATCGGGAGAAATCTTGGAAGAAGTGGAGAAGGCGGTTGGAAAGTTGGAGTAGATAAAAGAAGGCGAACTATGAAAACCTTAAAGCATTTTTCAAATTCAAATCGGCATCGAAAAATATTTAAGGTTTTATTGGTGATTGGGATTGCCGTTTTAATTTTAACGTCGTGCCTTACACAAACACAAATCCATCCATTGGTGACAACCAATACTGCTACTTCTTATGTTTCAACAACTCCATTGCCGTGGGTGACATATACTCCATCATCATTCCCAAGCACCGGCACAGCCATAGTTGTCGCTAAATGGACTCAGTCGGCAGAAGCAACAGCTACTGCATCTGCAATAATAGTGCATCAACCGCCCCCATGTACATTTCCATTGCCACAAACAACGACTGAAGAATCTTCGCCGGGAAATTATGTCTTTTCAGAACCGAAGGTCGTGCTTACTGATCCAAATTCTGGATTTGATATCGTAGGTTGGCTACCTGATAACGAGCGAGTACTGATAGTGCGGGAAGTTGTCAAAAAGCAATATGCACAATATGACTCGATAGAGCTGTTTGATCCAAGCAGAATCAAGGTGCAAGTTTATGCTAAACGCGAACCTACATATTACCAACCGCCATCATGGATACCAAGCCTGAATGAT
>JBJKOR010000158.1:0-13193 GCA_046707185.1 Anaerolineales bacterium
CAGATTATGCATGGCCAAGGCCATGCGCCCCTCATACCCCTTTCCCAAGTGCTTTGCCGCTTCCAGGGCCAGCTCTAAATTCTGAGTATCCTCTTGCCAATATCCGTGGGTATCCAAGAATACGTCCAAGACAAGCGCGTAATCTACTACATCCAACCACTGGTGACTTCGATATGCTTCAGTTACGGCATCCATTAGATTTATTCGTTCCGACGAGAGCGCATCATGATCACGATAGCTTGCCTTCGCGAGCTCCAACAATAAATTGACGGCATCTGCCTTGGAACTGTCCAAACGTTCTCCGACTTCATCGGGTATGATCGGTGCCGCCGTCATTCGTGTTTATTCTCCTGTCGTTGCAGTGCTCAAATCTACCGAGGTATCGTTGGGCCGGATATTCATCAGCCATTGTTGCACAGTTGCCGCTTCTTGCGAACCTATCCGCGTCAACAATACTAGGGCTTTGTTAACGAGAATTTCACCTTCCTCTTGCTGACCTCGGCCATAAAGAAGTACGCCATAGTTATAATAAGTGCGCGCCAGACCTGGCTTATCACCTATCTTCTCCATGACTTCCTGCGCTTGTTGATAGTAGGTTATCGCTTCGTCGACCATGCCCAGGTCTGCATGGCTATTACCCAGGTTACCAACCGCCTGTGCGACGCCGTAGACATGCCCGATCTGTTTGTATAATGCAAAAGCTTCTTGATAACAGGTGATGGCATCTCTAACTCGCCCTATCCGAGCGAAGAGCAAGCCCATGTTATTCTGCAACGCCCCAAGGCTGGGAATGTCATTCAGCCGTTTCACAAGATCTAGAGCGATCCTATAAAGGTTGAATGCAAGTTGAGGTTTCCCCGATTCCATGTAGGCAACCCCCAGATTTATTGTAATTTGCGAAACCAGATGAATGTCTTCCCTTTCCTTTTGATACTCCAATGCCTGGTGATAATGCCGGATGGACTCGTCCAATTCCCCGCGACGCAAATAGATACCCGCTAGATTCGCATATGCTGTCGCAGTTTCAACTTTTTCACCGCTTCTTTTCCAGTAGTCCAATCCACGCTCTATCCATTGCAGGGCTGCACTCAAGTCGCCTTTTTGAGCATAGATTAAACCGAGGTTTTCGCACACTTTTGCGCTGCGTCGCTCCTCTCCCAACTTTCCAAATTCGTCTAGCGAGTTCTGATAATGGCCGATTGCCTCATCCCAGTGTCCCAACTGAAAATCTACAGAGCCAATATTACTTGCTAAATCAGCAGATAGCAGCCTATCAGCATTTACCTGAACGTTTTTTTGAGCTTCCTCATAATAACTGGACGCCTCGTCCCACTTCCCCAATTCACAGGCCATAACTCCAAGTGCGAGCTGAATGCCGATCTGCAGATTCCGCATTTGAAGGGTTCCGGCACTTTCCAGGCCCTGGCGCAAAAGTACATTTCGGTCTCTCCAAAACCCACGCCGCTGCAACAGTTCGTCAAGAGCACGGGTATATTCAAGGTGCAATTTCCATTGTTCTGAGCGATAAGCCCAGTCGGTTGCGCCTTTGAGATTAGCAACTTCAATTTCCAGAGTCCTGAGATCGTCCTTGTGTGATTGAGCGAAGTCAAGCATTTGATTCGCCGCATCTGCAGGGGCATTTTCGAACAGAATCCCAACCTCGTTCGAGAGTCTGGTCTGTTCCTTATTCTGAGGCAGGGGTTGCATCATGTGGCACTTAATAATTGTTGCACCTGGGCAACCTCTTTGTCCATGCCATTTTCGCTAAATAGGACAAGAGACTTTTTCCACATTTCGGATGCGCTGTCGGCTTTTCCTCGGTTAAATAGGCCCTTTCCCCAACTGAGATATAAGCGCGCCATTAGCGCCGCTTCTGAGACTTGTTCAAGCAAGCGCTCTGCTTGATGGTAGTAGTGAACTGCAGTCTCCCATTCTCCCATACTTTGGTGAATCCCAGCCAGTATGAAAAAAGACTCTGCATAAATGCGCCGGTCATTGATCTTTATCGCCAAATCCTTGGCAGCGTTTGCCTTCTCCATCGCTAAATCCCATTGTTGGTTCAGGCGATAAATGTCCGCCAGACTCAAAAGTACGCGCGAGAGAGTTCGCATGTCGCCGATGGTCTCCAGGATTTTGACAGCTTTCAGATAGAACTCCACAGACAACTTGAAGTAATCATTCTCTGCATAGACGGCAGCGGCATTCATGTAAATCGATGCTATGCCAGGTATATCTCCTAATTCATCCATAATGCGTTGAGCCATCTCATAGGACCGCAAAGCGCGCTCGGTTTCGCCTTGATAGCTATACGTCAACCCTAAATTGACATATACCTGTGCTCTGCCATGGATCTCACCACCTTTCTCGAATCCCTCAAGCGCCTCTTCCAGATATGTGATGGCCATTTCCCATTGGTGAAGCTGAATGTGGACAATGCCTAAATTGGCAAGAGTGCTTGCGATCGCATTGGTATCCCCAAGCTCACGATTCAATACGAGACCTTTCTTATGAAACTCGACTGCATCCGTGTATTGACCTTTGTCTGCATACACCGTTGCGAGATTCACGTAAGTCTGGGCGATGCCGGCAACGTCCCCAAGCTGCTGCAAGACATTCTGCGACTGGGTTAAGTATTGAATGGCAATATCCGAATCCCCTCTTTCTGCTTCTAGCGTGCCAAGGTTTGCGCGAATCCGTGCAACCAATTTTTGATCGGCCAATTGTTCGCCTATGGTCAAGGCTTGCCGGTAAAGCCTCTCTGCCTGCTCCCAATTGCCCTGATGCCAATCGGTTGCGGCCAAGTCACCCAAGGATTGAGCTAAAGCCCTTTGGTCGTCGGCAGATTGCGCTGCTTTAATAGCTATTGCTAATACCCTTTATCGGTCAGCCCAATAACCGCGCAACCCAAGAAAACGAGTAATGATCTCAGCAAAAGCTAAAACCAACTGCCATGCTTGGTTGCGGTTGGCCCAAAAAATCGCGCCCAGAAGATTCTCCTGCTCAGAATCAAGCTCCATAGGCTGATTTCGATGTGCATGGGCAAAGGTCAAAAGTTGAAGGATCGCATCCTTATCATTTGTATCAAAGAGCCCGAAGACCTCAGGAGCAAATATTGGTTTCATCATAAGCAATAAGCGAATTAGAGTGTGGATGGAATTATACAATCCAGCAAATTAAATTCTCAGGTGATCTTTTGTTTTTTGGACTTGCTCAGCCCATGGAGACCCTAGTTTACGTAGGATATCCAAGCTTTCTAGTAGCATGTTTCTGCCAACCTCGTTTTCACCCGCTTGTATCAGAACCTGTGCCAGAAGCGCCTGCGTCAGCGCAAGGCTCTCAGGATCTTTCACCTGACGCTTGATTTGAAGGCTTTCATCGAGATATTTTCTGGCTTGTGAAAAATTTTGTTGCTTGATGGCCATAAAGCCCAGTTGATGAAGGGTTGCTCCTGCACCAGGTAGATCACCCAACTCATTTTGAATTTTTAGCGAACTCTCCCAGCAATGTTGAGCTTGATCTGCATCACCTCGTCGGCGATGCAAAGTTCCAATCGCCTGCAATGTTGCGGCTTGACCATAGCGGTCTCCAAGTTGCGTCCGCATCTCCAGGGCTTTCTCAAAAAGCTTTTGAGATTGAGCAAGTTCACCACGAGATAAAGCGATTGCGCCTAGTGCATGTATCACAGTCGCTAACGGAGATGCCATGTCAAGAGATTCGTAAATCTTCTGGCTGCATAAATATTCGGTCTCGGCTAGATCAATATAGCCTTGCCGAAGATGCAGCAAGCCGAGTTGGGCGTGCGTGGCGGCCTGCCCTGCAAGGTCACTTAATTCAAGGCGTAGATCCATTGTCTGGGAAAATAAGGCTCGTGCTTCACTCCACGAACCAGTTTCCAGCGCGACGGTGCCCAGGCCGTGTAGGCTGGCCGCAATTCCAGCTCTGTCGCCCAACTGTTGATGTGCCTCGAGGGATTTTGTGTAATACTCTCTGGCTGATGCATAATTTCCCTGACGGGCGTGGATCCTTGCCAGTTCGTGAAAACCCGCAGCCTTTCCTGCAAGATCATAATTTGATTCGGCCAGAGACAGCAAACGGTTCAATCGTTCCAAGGCAGTAGAATAGTCACCTAGATTGCTAGCAACATTGGCTAACCCCTGCAGCGAATGGGCGATGGCGGCTGGCTCCCCTATCTGCTCTCGAATGGTAAGTGCTTCCGCATATAAGTCACCTGCACTGACCCAATCACCTCTTTCCGCGGCAAGGTTGCCCATCTCATGTAGAATACCAGCACGGTCGCCTGGATTATCCTGTTTGGGAAGAATCTTCCGGCACAACTCTTCTGCGGCAGACTTTTCTCCTAAAGATGAGATGATCAGTGCTAAATTGCCCAACAAACTAAGCTCAGCACGTCCGTCACCGATCAAATGCGCAGTTTCTGCAGCTCCCCGAATCGCGTCTTTACCTAGCTTCCAGTGACCCTGAATCCTCCAATAGTGCATTTGACCCAAGACAAGCATGATATGCAATGATGCGAACTGTGGCGCTTGGTTTTGGCACCAAACGGTTGCTTGTTCAAGGTTGGCATGTTCTTCTGCAAGATGGGCCAGGTCCGCCGGTATCTCAGAACGATGGTCTAGAGCATACTGAGCCAAAACTTCGACCGCTTGTTGTTCACGAGAGGCAAATAGCTCAAAGGCGGTCGAAAATTCGGTTTGTTGCCTACTCCCATACATTGGTTACGACACCTATCAAAGCAATTTGTGTTTTGGAAAACGCATCTACTATCGTTGTTCCTTGCCGGCCTTCTGGGCTTCCCACACTGCTCTCAGATCAGAATTTACAAAGTTACGAGTGAGTTGATGAACACTGTAACGGCACTTTTGCATATCGTCGTTCTCAAGTTTGTGTACTAAGGATTTTTTGATGAGATCCCTCGCTGCAGGCTCGAATTCTTCATCGCTGACTCGCGCCACAGGCTGAAGCAAAAACCGAGGAACAGATGCTGCAAAAGCAGGAATGGCAACCAAAATCTTTTGGGAGGGAATATTCAGTAGAGACCAGAGATCAAAATAGATGTAGCGATACAATGTGTCTTCGTTTTCAGCCCTTTCCAAGCGCAGAAGTTCTTCCTCAACGGATAACCCCGCTTCGATCTGCGCGATGAAGAATTCCATCGCCAAGGGAATACCACCAGTAACCCTGGTGATTCGCTTCAATGTTTCTCGTTTTGCCTCGGCAACCCTGCCTACATCCTGTGACTTGGATGCATGGCGTAGAAACTTAATGGCTATAGCTTGCGGCAGACCGTTGATATGGAGATCCTTTACGTTTCTGGATTCGCATTTTAGCCGGCTCGTTAGAATGGCGCGACTTGGTTTGAGCAGAGTGGACAACTCTTCGACGAATGCCTGCGAATCCTCTACCGTCTCCAGATTGTCAACTACGATGAGATATGGTGTGTGCTGCAGGATATACTGGAGGCGCAGCCGACGTTCATCCGGATGGAGTTGAAGCATTTCATAACGGCCCAGTTGACGAGCAAGACCATTAAGCAAGTTTTCCTTGGTAGTATCAGGATCAGTGCGGGCAACGATTGCGTTACCGAGCAAATCATACTGTTTTGCGCTTTCCCAGAGTACGTCCTTAAAAGCGCCTTTTTCCACTGCGCGATTTGCAATCTCATAGGCGAGCGCTGTTTTACCCGCCCCACCCAGGCCGTTGATATTTACAATCGTCGGTGTATTGGAATCTTGCAAGAGGTGGAGGACTCGATGCACCAATGCCTCACAACCGATTAAGTGATCATATGGTTTTTGGGGTAGGTTTTGCATGTTCATCTCTCCACGAGAAACGACCTTGCTTTGCTGTCGGATACTCAAATCATCCATTGAAGGCATCATGTAGCCAGCCGCGAATTTGTTCCTCTAAAGGAATGTGAGTTTGCTCAGCGATTGCCAAACTTTGTTTCCATAAGCGAATCGATTCTTCTTTTCTGCCCGCCTGTTTAGCCATGTATCCAAGAGTTGCTAAGGTGAATGCTGTACCATTTTGATCGCCCAGCTGTTGTTGAATTGTTAGGGCTTTTTGCATATCTTCGCCAGCAGTACGAATATCGAGCCTCATTTGAGAAATGACACCCAGTTGAAACCAGGCTGCTGCAAGACCAGCTTGATCACTGAGGTTTGTAAACATATCTTTTGCCTGCTCATAACAGTCGATCGCGTCATCATAATCTCCGAGATTTAAATAGACTGCGCCTATGTTGGCTAGCACGCGAGCCATGAGTACTTGATCCCCGAGACGATTGGCAACATCAAGGGTCTCGTGAAACAGCGTCAATGCTTCGTTCTCACGTCCTTTTTCCGCATAAATAGAACCCAGTTGGTGTAAGGCGCTTGCCGAACCATCTAAATCGCCAAGATCTTGAAATACGGATAGAGCATGTCTATAGAATTCCATGGCCTCGTCATAATGGCCTAATTGAAAATTGATATGTCCCATTTGTCCATAGGTCGCCGCGCAGCCCGCTGGATTGCCGTTTTCTTCATCCATTGTAAGACACTCTTCATAAAGTTTTTGTGCCTCTGAATAGCGGCCTTGTTCACTAGCAATATGAGCCAACTGATGTATGACTGCTACTTTCTGAAGAGTATCGCCGGAGGTGCTATATATGTCCAAGCTTCTTTCTAAGAGAGTCTCGGCCTCTGCATACGATCCCACTTGAATATGAAGGCTCGCCAATTGGTGCAATGTAGCAGCAACTCCCTTCTGGTTGTTCAGTTTTTGTTTTATGGCTAGACTTCGGTTAAAAAGTGTCCGGGCGTCAGCGTAATTTCCCTGGTTAAGCATGATTGTGCCCATTTGATGTAAAGCATCAGCAATACCTGCAGGGTCCTCTATGGTTTCATTAAGGTTGAGAGTACGTTCAAGGAATTCATAAGCACTTTGGGGCTTACCCAGGCGCATTAGTAACGAAGCATACTGATGGGTCAACCAGGCGTTAGAGCTCAGATCTTCCACCCTTGCGGCGGATTCGATGCAACGACGCAGCCACTCCTCCCCATCTTTCCAGCGCCCGCGCCAAATTAAGTATTGCCCCAAGCTTTTCCCAAACGATACAAGCTGTTGATCATAACCCGCCTGCCAAGTCGACAGCATTCCACCCTGGATGTTTTCATACTCTACGTCTAGAGCGTTAAAATCATCACTCTTTTCCTCCATAAAGCCAAGAAGAACTTGAGCACCGTCATACTGGCGGTTTGCAAACAAAGCGCCTACGGCGTCTGCGAGCTCTTCTTTTGTTGTTCCCATAGTTCCTTCAATGGCGCATTTATGAACCAACGAGTTACAGGATGAATGCTATAACGACGTTGAGCGGAGGTCGGGTGGTCGCTGGGATCAACCAAGGACATTCGGACCAGCTCAGGTATCGCAACTTCAAATTCATCATCCGTTGTTTTGCTGACAGGCTGAAGCATAGCACGTGCCACAGATGCCGCGAAGGCAGCAGCTGCAATCAGGATTTTCTGTGCTGGAATGGATAACTTGAACCACAAACGCATATAGATCAGCTCATACAAACTCTCTTCTTTAGCACCCTCGAGCCGATCCAACTCAGTGTCCAGAGGAATGCCCGCAATAAACTGGCTGACCAATAACTTCATCGCCAGAGGCATTCCATAAGTTACTGTATAAATACGATCCAAAAGCCGTAAACCTGCCTTTAGGATTCCTATCGCATCGCGGTTGCGAGCTTCCTGTTCAACAAACTCCATGGAGGCGGGCTTTGATAATCCTTTGATATGATATTCGTAGATGTACGGAATCGCAAATCTTTCACGGCTGGTAATCAAGACTTTGCTGGGGCGCGAAGCATGGCTGGGGTTGAGCAGACCGTGGAGTTGCCTCGCCAATTCCTCATAAGCCTCAACAGTCTCTAGATTATCGACAACGATCAGGTACGAGCCGTTTTGCAAGATGTGGCGAATGCGATTTACTTGCTCATTGGGGGGAAGGCGGAGGAGGTCGTCATAACCAAGTTGTTCCGCGATTGCTCTTACCAACGATTCGAAGGATAGGGAAGCCGGCGTCGCAACTGGTACGATTTTATTTCCTTCTAACTCCTCTGACTTGGCGCTTTCCCAAACTAATCCATCAAACAACTTTTCCAGCATGGCACGCTCAACAATTTCATATGCCAATGCCGTCTTACCAATACCACCTAAGGCAGTAATTGCGATTATCGACATAGCGGACGAATCGGGATCACGCAGGTTTTGTAAAATAGTCGAGATTTCTTCTTCCCGCCCAATTAGACGAGCATATCTGCGAGGAGGCAGGTTTCGAACTGTACTCGAAAGAGCATTATTGATGCTTTCCAGACGCTGTACTTGGGTATCCGACATTCGTATTTCGTCTCCCCTAACACGTCGGATGATCTCGTCAGTAATAGCAATACGAACCTTGACAGCCAAATCAGTAGGGTCCCTGAAGGTAGTCCATTTAGTGGGGATAAGCTTAATTAGTGCATCAGCGGCTAAACTTCGATGTTTTTCCTGGTTATCGTCCTCTTTTTTGAGAAACGCCAGGATAGGCCGCTTGTAATGCATCGCTTTTTGGAATTCTTGCTCAACAGCGGGAGAGACGTTTTCATTTATGAGCAGCACGAAGAGATCGCAATTACGAACCTTTTCAAGATACGACACTTGGAGCAGTTGAGTGCTGGCTGGCGTTGACTCGAAGATCCACGGTTTGGTAATTCCCAATCCCGTGATGGCATGACGAAGAGCTTGACGCTCTTCGCTGAGTTCTGAAATCAGAGAACTTACAAATACCCGAAGAGGCGGCTCAGCGCCTGATTCGAGAGCAAAGATAGGCGTGGCAGTCAATGCCTCAAGGATTGTCAGGATACGTTCACTCCTGACATCCAACCCCGATATTTGATTGGAAAGCCGATCAATTTGAGGAGACAGCGCGCTGCGGACTGCATCAGCTGTTTGAGCAGATATGAGAGCAGGATATGCAGAGAGGTCGGCCTGTAGCGACTCCAGGAGTTGAACGTTATTAAGGTTTAAGATGTGTCCTAACGTTGCCGGCAGAATCTGGACTTGCTCTAAGAGAAGGCGTAGATCCGGCGCCTCGAGGCCTTTATCCAATTCCTCTTGGATAATGCGAGCGATAGCTTCCTCGGTCAATTCCTCACCCCGAATTCGTTCTACCAATCCCACTACAAAATCCTTGCCCAGTTCTGCACTTAGAACCGCAATCGCAGTTCCCCAGCCGGCCATTTGAGCCTCGGCTGTTAAATGCCCAAGCACAGCTCCAATGCACCAAGCTGTTACGCCGAGTCCGGTCGCAACACCAACCTTAGTCAGATTCGCGGTCAACCAAGCCTCAAATCGGCTACGCGTGCGAGTGATGAGATCCCGAAAAGTAGTCATTCTTGTCAATTATGTTTCTGCTTCTAGGTTGTCCAATGAGGAAGAAGTCTCTATGAGCATTGCGTGGCTAATCTTTTGTTAGCAGTGCAATTGTAATTGTTTCATTATAGTACACATACGATTGCAATCAATGTAAGCATAAACACAACCGGATGGCCGGACCATCAGGATAAACCAATCTACAGGTCAATTCTATTGGCCTTAGACTATAATACTTCAACCTGCTCAGGTCATCTTTTTAAAGGTAACCCATGCCTAATCACCTAATCAACGAAAACTCTCCCTACTTGCTGCAACACGCAAATAACCCGGTTGACTGGTATCCCTGGGGCGAGGACGCCCTTACCAAAGCCCATACGGAAAATAAACCCATCTTTCTCAGTATCGGATACGCCGCGTGTCATTGGTGCCACGTGATGGAACATGAGTCATTTGAGGACCCCGAAACTGCTGCCTTGATGAATGAAAATTTCATCAACATCAAAGTGGATCGCGAAGAAAGACCCGAACTCGACAGTATCTACATGCAGGCCACAACAGCAATGACCGGTTCTGGCGGCTGGCCGATGTCCGTGTTTCTCACGCCAGACTTGCGTCCGTTTTATGCCGGCACATACTTTCCTCCAGTGCGGCGCTATAATATGCCGTCCTTCAAAGAAGTTTTACTTAGTCTGGCAAAGGTATGGCGCGAAGAGCGAGATGAAGTAGATCGTGTGAGTAGCCAGGTGGCTCAACATATTCAGCCCCAGATGCTGGAACATGAAAAGAATACTTTTAGCCCGGAAACTCTGGAAGCAGTTACTAAATCCCTGCTGGACTCTTATGATTGGGGTTATGGCGGCTGGGGCAGCGCGCCCAAATTTCCCCAGCCAATGACAATCGAATTTCTTCTTCGGCGATCCTTATTCGATTCCCCTCAACGCGAACAAATCCTGAAAGCAATACGACACGTTCTCAACGCCATGTCACGCGGCGGCATGTATGATGTAGTAGGCGGCGGATTTGCACGTTACAGTGTTGACAACTTCTGGAGAACGCCGCATTTTGAAAAAATGTTATATGATGATGCTCAACTCGCTTCCGTGTATCTACATGGCTATCTGGTCACAGGCGAGATAAAGTATCGTCAAGTCTGCGAGGAGACCCTGGATTTCCTTGTTCGTGAAATGATGCATCCGGATGGTGGATTTTATAGCAGCCTGGATGCCGATTCAGAAGGCGAAGAGGGAAAGTTCTACGTCTGGACCCAGGCTGAAATTCAAAGCGTTCTCGGTCTTGATTTCGATTTCTTTAGCACGGCCTACGGAATTACCCCACAAGGTAACTGGGAAGGGAAAACTATCTTACAACGAGTCGTGGATGATTCTACATTGGCCGCTCGCTTCAAACTGGATTTAGAAACCACACGTGCAAAATTAACCGAATGTCATTCCAGACTGCTAACAGCCAGAAATACTCGTATCCGTCCCGGCACCGACGATAAAGTCTTGGTCATGTGGAATGCCTTGGCGTTATCAGCTTTTGCAGACGCAAGTCGCTATCTTGGCAGGAAAGACTATCTGGATGCCGCGATTCGCAATGCTCACTTCTTGCTAAATAACCTATATGTTGAAGACCGCTTATTGCGCTCATGGCGTGAAGGACAGGCAAAACATAATGCCTATTTGGAGGATTATGCGGGTTTGATCCTGGCGATTCTGGCGCTCTATCAATCCGACCCCAATCCTGAATGGTATGCGACTGCTTTGAAATTGGCCGATGAAATGGTTACACATTTTGCTGACCCTAACGGTGACTTTTTCGACACTCGTGACGATCACGAAGCGTTGCTGGTCCGCCCGAAGGATATCCAGGATAATGCCACCCCTTCTGGGAATGCGCTCGCTGCCACTGCACTCCTCCAGTTGGCAACTTATGGTGATCGCACCGAATGGCGCGGTGTAGCAGAGGATATGCTTGCTTCTGTACAAAACGCCGTTTTGCGCTATCCAACTGCTTTTGCACAATGGCTGTGCGCCAGTGATTTTGCAGTCGGGCCAACTCATGAAGTTGCAATCATTGGCGATCTTGATAATTCCAAGACTCATCAATTCTTGAAGACTCTTTGGAAAAGTTACCGGCCCCGACAGGTGACAGCCGTTTCTGCCTACCCGCCGGGACCTGGCTCACCGGCATTGGTGAAGGATCGACCACTACTCAATAACCAGCCTACAGCATATGTTTGTCAGGGCTTCGTCTGTCTGCAACCTGTCAATTCGCCGGTTGAAATGGAAATCCAACTGGCAGGCGAGCTTTAAGCACAAAGCCACTTGTACGATTGGGTGCACCTCTACGGGTAGTTGCAACAGGCTATGCGGCCTGTGAACAGAGGGGAAAGATGGAAAACAGACTTAAGATCTTCTTGTTTACGTTTTGAGACCGTCGGATTTAAGTCTCAGCCAATCGCTGATTTCTTTTCCTTCGTCTTTCATAATCTTGTCAACGGACTGGGCGTAGGCCGCAAGGTAGGCTGGCAACGCGGAAACGGGAATCTGATGGCTGGCCAACAGGTGGTTGATCCACGTGATGTCCGCAGACAGGTGAGAGATGTCGCCGAGTTCGAGCGCCGCGATCAGGCTGTCGCCCAGGAATTGATTGGCGACCTCGAGAAATTCGGCAGGACGGACGCGCGTCCCGATGGCGTTCATCAGCGCAACTTGGATTGGATGACGCGCGATTCGAAATGCAGATGAGGCTTGCAAGAGCGACTTCTTGACTCTCGGCTCCGCTGGCACAGGCCGCCGATTAACGGCCAGGTCCTCGATGACGGGAAGCGCCTCTTCGATGGTGTCACCGAGGAAATGGGCAGGGATGCGCGCCTGCAAGCCGCTAATGGAGTTGAATGCCCTGCCGCCAAACGCCGAAGCGATTTCCTTTTTGTTCAGCGCACGCGCCATCTCTCGCAGATGCACCGCGTTGACAAGCGTCTGCGCGGCGAGGATCACCAATTTAGACTTGGTGACCGTGAGCGTTTCTTCGATTTGATCAATCGGCACGTTCGCGCCGAGGTGGATCGCGTTCCAGCCGCGGCGCCGCAGGAAGAGGGTGAGCAACAATAGCGGGAACGCGTGTCCCTCGTTGGGAGGGCAAGCCAGCAAAATGGTTTCGTTTCGAGTCGGTGGCGGCGTAGCATTGATGAGCGCTTCCAATTTACGCGTGGCAATTTCCGATGTGAAATGCTCCTGTTGAACGGTGGCCTTTCCCTCGTGCCAGAGTCTGCCGATCTCGAACATGCCGCGCAGGACGACTTCCACACAGGCGACCTCGACAGAATGTGCGGCGAACGCCTGATTAAGGATTTGTTCCGCACGGGAGGTGTCGTACCTGAGACAGGCCGACAGCCATTCGCCTCGCGTCGCTTCGAGACTGGAGGCGGGCGCGCCGACTTGGGCGACGGTCAACGCTGACGAGGCCGCGCCCGCTAGGGGGTCGGAGCCAGACGCGAGTTGTTCGTTCCACAAGTCCACCGCGCGCGAGATGGAGAGTCCATCGGCTTGTCGCGCCAACAGCCATTTGATCGTTTCGATATCAAATTGCGAATAGAGACGGTGACCGCCCGCGGTGCGCTGGGGGAGGGGCAGGCCGTAGCGGCGCTCCCAGGCGCGCAGGGTGTCGGCGGCGAGCCCTGTCTCGTTGAGGACGACTTTCAAATTGAAGGAGGGTGTTTTCCTGATGGACATGGTGGACTCCGTTGGTTATGTGCTGTGGGGGTAT
>JBJKOR010000159.1:0-1318 GCA_046707185.1 Anaerolineales bacterium
ATATTCAGGGATGGCAAGAAGCGCGAAAGTTAGTGAAGATGGTTTATGGGCTTACCAATTCAGGAATATTTGCAAAGGATTTTGGTTTGCGCGATCAAATCCAACGTGCGGCCGTTTCTGCAATGACCAATATTGCAGAGGGCTTTGATTGTGAATCAAAAGTGGAGTTTGCTCGTTTCTTGGGAATCGCGCGGCGTTCGGCAGTTGAAGTTCAATCTTTGCTCTATGCCGCACTTGACATTGGTTATATCAACGAAACTGTATTTCATGAGCATTACAATCAAGCGCAAAAAACCAAAGCCCTCGTCGGCGGCTTCAAACGATCGCTAACCAAACACACATGACACGTGACACATGACACGTGACACATGATACGTGACACATGATACGTGACACTCTGTCATCTTGCCTATTCTCCATTCTCTGTTCTCTTAATCTGATAAATATCAAAATCGCGTGCCACGCTTGCGTTTGGATGAATCGCTTGCGCTTCTTTTAAAACATCCTTCTCGCGATAGCGGCGCGAAATATGCGTGAGGATCAATTTTTTGACATTTGCTTGTACTGCCAGTTCCGCGCCCTCCTTTGCCGTAAGATGCGAAAACTGATGCGCCATCTCTGCT
The DNA here is from genome assembly GCA_046707185.1 of Anaerolineales bacterium. Taxonomy (GTDB): domain Bacteria; phylum Chloroflexota; class Anaerolineae; order Anaerolineales; family Villigracilaceae; genus Fen-1038. Next base: position 624 of record JBJKOR010000159.1, read on the forward strand.
TCTTCATTTATATAGGTCGATTCGATGACCAGCGCGTCCGCGTCGCGGCAGAACTCGAGCAGGTTATCCGTTCGACCGACATCGCCCACCACGACGAGTTTCACACCGCGTTCAACGGGACCCAGCACATCGTCCGGTTCGACGCGTTTGCCGTTTGCTAATGTGATCGCTTTGCCCGCGACCAAGTCGCTTCGTTCAGGCCCCAACGGGACGCCAAGTTCATCCGCCTTCTCCGGCAGGAATGGCCGCCTCGCTTTGGCCTCGAAGATATAGCCAAGACAATCCGGGCCGCGGTGGGTGACAGGAAACGCGGTGATCGTGAAATCATCCGCCTCGAAGAATACGCCCGGTTTGATCTCCCGAAGATAAAGCGGCATCGGAGTCTGGTTGCCGCGCAGGACAACGTCATCGATCAGCGTGCGGACGCGATCCAAAGTCGTGCGCCCTCCGAAGATTTCGAGCTGTTCGATGGCTTCCCAGCGCATGAACGTGCTGACCAAGCCGCCCAATCCGAGAATGTGATCGAGGTGACCGTGAGTTAGCAGGATGCGCGTCAAATGACGAAAGCCAACTCTGGCTTGAAGAATCTGACGCTGCGTGCCCTCGCCGCAATCAAGCAGGAAACGGTATTCGTTGTGCGTGATGATTTGGGCCGAAAGTCCGCGCTTTGCCGAAGGCGCAGAAGCGGATGTGCC
>JBJKOR010000160.1:0-1802 GCA_046707185.1 Anaerolineales bacterium
GGCTCGCCAGGTGCGGTTGGGGGTGAGGTTCAATAGCGATGGATTTTCATCCGCACGGTTCAACGCATAGTCCATCAGCGCCGAGGCAACCGCATTGACCGTTGTGCGGTCTTCACGCGGATGTCCCTTTTCATCGTATTGGACAATCGACAAAATATCCTCGCGCACCTGGCGAGCCGCACTCCAAAGTCGGTGGGGAACAATGTACGAGTGCGCGCGATTCGCTTTCTCCCAACCACGATCATGTCTTGTTTTCTGAGTTAGTGGGATGGTGGTCAGCGGCTCTTGCGGCAATACACCAGATTGTGCTAGTAGAGTGCGCCGGAAGGCGCTGCGACGTTCGGTCATGAGCGCGCCCTTTCTTCTGCAAGTCGTAGTTCAATGGCATCAAACATTTCTTGCAGTCCATCAACTACCTTTTGAACATCCTCATCGAGAACTGTGGTCCCGAACGCATCTTCGAGAACCTTCTTGACAACTTGCGGGTCAACCTTGACGGACATCATGTTTTCCTTTCCAACTACAACCATTCAACATGCTTTTCTTATGGCGATTACCGCGCCGCGAAAGGGCAGATAAAAGGATGAATAGAACTGCTGCAATTACCCACCTGACAGCCCATCCATCGGGGTTGTTTCGAAGCAACTCAAAAACGCCCATGATTGTAAAAAATATAGCGGATATGAGGATGTATTTTTTCATAGTTCTTCTCTCCTTATAGTTGCTGGCCATGAGAGCACCTAACTCCGCTTGATGATCTCCACGCCAAGTCGTTCGTACTCCTGCGCGGCACGGCAGGTCGGGTCCTTCTCGAAGATGACCTTGCCTTCTGCGGCGCATTCGCGCAGGATCGTCGCTCGATGGATGGGGTCCAAAACATACTCTCCGAAGTTCTCATTCAAGTCTGCAAATGATTTGGTGCTCTCAGTCGTGCGCTCATCATGGAAGGTGGGCAAGATGCCGAACAAGGTTCCCTTCCATCCATTGTCTTTCCTCATGGTTTCAAGCATCGCGATCATCTGATCAAGCCCGTCCATCGCGAGGAACTCGGTGGCGGTGGGGATCAACACCATGTCCGCCGCAAACACCGCGCGCTCTTGAATCCCGCCCACGCTCGGAGCACTGTCGAGGATGGCGAAGTCATATTCCTTCACCAGTGTGCGCAGGGCGGTGCGGATCGCGTCGATGGGGCGGTTCTCGGCATTCATCACGATCTGCGCGGTAGCAGTTGAGCGTTCGCCAGGCAGAAGGTCGAGTCCCTCGCGTCCCGTCTCGCGGATCCACTGGCGAATATCCGACTTCGCGTTCACCAGCACGTTGAACACGCCCGCTTCCGGGTTCAGAGCCAGCGACGTGGCGCACTGGCCTTGCGGATCGAAGTCCACCAGCAGAACGCGGCGATGTTTGAGGACCGACAGCACATAGGCAAGCGTTACGGCGGTGGTGGTCTTGGCGACGCCGCCTTTTTGGTTGGCAACGGTAACAGTTTTCATCATGTGAGATTCTCCTGTTGTTTAATTGGCATCGCTCCGATGGTCAGATGGGCTGCTTTGATGAGAGCAGTCAAACCTTGTTCGGTGAGCGTCCATAAGTTGGTGCTGGTATCGCCGGACTCTCCAAGTGGGTTGGTGACATATCCGCGCTTTGCCAACGCATAAGCCGATCCCATCCCAAAATTCTCCTGAACCCAGCGGTTATCACGCTTCTGGTAAAGAATGGCTTTCATAAATCGGATTTCTTTGGTGGTCAGTTTCTCATCACTCATGCTTCAATCCTTTCTGTTGAGATGCCACCTCTTTCTT
>JBJKOR010000161.1:0-2081 GCA_046707185.1 Anaerolineales bacterium
CGCTGGACTATTGTTTTCCATATTTGGCTTTCTTCTCTACAACCTGACGAACACGCGGCTTCGCAGTTTTTGGTCGGGCATCGAGCCATTTCTTAAGTGACTCGGCGCTTTCGTGTGATGAATGTCCAGCCAAAATACCGGCGATGGTTAAATCTTCATCCAAGTCGAGCCAATGAATATATCGTCCATCGCCGATGATCTCGAAGTTGGCGCGTTCTTTTGCAGTGCCGTACATCAAGCGCGGATACCAAGTCAACGGCGCGATGATCGTGCGCCCGTCCGTCAAGGCAACGATGAGACTGTTTTCGTCCACACGAACAGCCTGTGCGCGTGCTTCCTGAATTTCAATTTCCAAAGTGTTCATGCCAGCGCTCCAACAAAAATTCGTGGTGTTCCTGAGTTAGCTTGAATAACTTGTTCAATTCCTGCGGCTTGAATCCGCCTGCGCGTTCGAGCGATATTGGGTCAAGCCAAAATTTTGCAACCATTTTCTCGCGTTGGATGTGAACATGCGGCGGTTCGCCGGAATCCAATGAGACAAAGAAGAAACGATACGGTCCGACGATGAGAATGGTTGGCATGTTTGTCTCTGGAAATTATAGCATGGCGTGCTTAAGATATTCTTCCAAACGTGGCGGCGAGTCCACCCAAACGGCGGGGAAGTGGGTCACGCAAAAAACGCTCGCGAAGGTTTTCTTGTTGATCTTTATCCATATTGCAATTCTATTCCCCGGCAAGTTTCAATACTTTGTCGAGTAATGCATCCTCGTATCGAATAGCTGAGGCGCGCAGTTTTTGAATGTATGGTGTAAGTCTGTCTATTTTCCGGCTCTGTTTTGCGTAAAGCAACACTCCAAGCGCGCCTATGCAGTTGATTTGATTATGTTCGGCGATTATCCGGGCACGGTGATCGTCAATCAAAAGCGCATCAGCGGAAAGTTGTTTGTATAGAGCCATCGCTTCGATTTCGCCGCGTCCAAGTCCGCTTGCGGCAATGACCCACTGCGTTGTGTTCACCTCTATGACGCGAGCGGATAAAAAAGTTTCAAGTTCGGCGGCTTGGGGCTTTCCCGGTTTGATGACTTCCTCGTAAACTGCCTGCGGCACTTTTACATCATCGTATATTCTTGGCAGGATATCCAATCCGTCACACGTTGCCAGAGCAATCAGGGCAGAGCTATCAGCGACAACCAGCATCGGTCATTTTTCCAATTTGAATTTTCCAAAATCTTTTTCCAATTCATCAGGCGTTTGCGTATGCAAAGTCACGCCCTCGCGTTTGCAAAACTCAAGGAACTCATAACGATCCAAACCTGCCAATTCGCTTGCTGCGCCAATAGATAATTCTCCAGATTGATATAATCCCAACGCAGCATACATGCGTATCTTTTGCGTGACTTCTTCGGGCGTCTCGGCTATAAATTGGCTTTCAGGGAGTGAAAAAGAGATGTGCATATTTCACCTCAATATCAATTATACAACTTTACGCTTTGATCAACTTTCCAACCTTTAAATCTTCCAACTCTTCTACTCCACACGCAAACATCGTCACTTCAATTTGCTTCTTGGTCAACTTCATCGTCTCGATGGCTTTCTCGGTTGAAACTGCCGCGGCTTTCAAGAAATTACCTGCCATGCCGCCAAGTGTTGCGCCCAAGGCAATGCACTTGGCAATATCGAGTCCGTCTTTGAGTCCGCCACTAGCGAAGACCGTCATATCCGGGGTGGCTTTCTTAACATTCAAGATTGAATCCGCAGTTGGGATGCCCCAGCCGACAAACGTGGCGGCGAGTTCGCGCGTGAACTCGTCCGGTGCGCGGTGCATTTCCACTTGCGACCAACTTGTCCCGCCTGCGCCAGCCACATCAATCGCGCTCACGCCGCAATCTGCTAACAACTTGGCTGTCCGTTCCGAGATGCCCCAACCGACTTCTTTGGCAATTACAGGTACTTCGATACTTTTGCATATCGCTTCGACCTTCTTTGCAAGCCCCGCAAAGTTTATGTCGCCGCCTTTTTGAACCGCTTCCTGCAAGGCATTCAAATGCAGAATCAAGGCGTTGGCTTGAATCATATCCACG
>JBJKOR010000162.1:0-1112 GCA_046707185.1 Anaerolineales bacterium
TAAACCGGGTGTGTATATTTGAGCGGATTGAACGTGAGATAACCTTTGTCTTTGACGGTCGTGTCGCCGCCGAGATAGGCGACCAGCGCATGCGAAAATTCATGCAGACACAGCGAGAAAACCCAGCCGATAACAACAATGATGAACGTCATGCTTCGTATCCTTTCGGATGGCTTCGATGCCATTCCCACGCGCTGGCGATGATATCCTGTAGATTGTCGTGCTGCGGCTTCCAGCCCAACTCATGACGAATCTTCTCCGATGATGCAACGAGTCGCGCGGGATCACCGGCTCGGCGCGGCGACTCGATTGCCGGAATCGCGTGACCCGTGACTTTGCGCGCGGTCTCGATCACTTCACGCACTGAGTAGCCGCTTCCGCTTCCAACGTTGTAAATCAACTTATCTTTTCCTTCCAACGCGTCCAACGCCAACAAGTGTGCAGAAACCAAATCCGCAATATGGATGTAATCACGGATACAGGTGCCATCGGGAGTTGGATAATCCGTGCCGAAGATCGAGATCGATTCACGCTGTCCAAGCGGGACGCGCAGAACCAATGGGATCAAATGCGATTCGGGTTGGTGCGCTTCGCCGCGTCCGGGCAATGCGCCGCAGGCGTTGAAATATCGCAGCGCCGCGAAATGCCATCCGTGAATTTGGCGATACCATTCCAGCGTTTGTTCGATCATCAATTTGGTCTGGCCGTACACATTGGTCGGGCCAAGCGTCGAGTCTTCGGTGAGCGGCTGATCGCTCGACGCGTAGACCGCGGCGGTGGATGAGAAAACGAATTTTCTGATCCCCGCCCGCGTCGCAGACTCGATCAAATGCAGTGAATTGACCAAATTGTTATGAAAGAAACGGCCGGGGTCTTTCATCGACTCGCCGGCTTCGATAAAGGCCGCGAAGTGCATCACGGCATCGAATCCTTTGGATGTCAACGCCTTATTCATCGCATCATTATCATCCAGGGATGCCCGGATAAATTGGGCCTTTTCCGGCACTGCGGCGCGATGACCCGTAACCAGCGAATCGTACACGGTAACGGAATGTCCGGCGTCGAGCAATGCCTGCGCGGTGGCCGAACCGATGTATCCCGCGCCGCCTGTG
>JBJKOR010000163.1:0-1539 GCA_046707185.1 Anaerolineales bacterium
TTGCGAGAAAGAAAACCCTCATTTGACTCTAATAAGGGTGGATCAGCCCGGCAAAGCACAAGAATACAGGCACAACCGCGCCGATCAAGTACGACGAATCCCGCTTCCTTTCATCTTTGGACACTCCCGAGGATTATAACCCGTTCACCGCGATGAGTACTCTGGTAGAATCACCGTCCTATGAGAAGATGGCAATTTTGGCTCGGCGTTCTGATCAGCGTCGTTTTTATCTGGTTGGCACTGCGCGGGTTGCAATTCCAGCAATTCTGGACTGCCGTGCAGACCGCGGACTATTGGTGGCTTCTGCCTGGCATTGCGCTCTATTTTATTGCAGTGTGGGTACGCGCCTGGCGCTGGCATTATCTTTTGAGACCGGTCAAAAAAATTCCGACGCAAAAGATGTTCCCCATTGTAGCGATTGGGTATATGGGAAACAATATTTATCCGGCGCGTGCCGGTGAAGTATTGCGCGCTGTGATTCTCAAGCGCAAAGAAGATGTCTCCATTTCCGCTTCGCTCGCTACGATTATTGTGGAGCGCATCTTCGACGGCGTGGTCATGCTCGGATTTGTTTTCGTTAACTTACCTGAACTCGCAAATTTGACCGGGCAATCAGGCTTTGTTGGCAATATCCAACAGGTCGCGATTATCGGCACAGGAGTCTTCCTTGGGGCGCTTTTGATTTTCTTGCTGGCCGCTATGTTTCCTTTTCAGACGGAAAAAATTTCAACGGCTTTGATTAAAAAGTTCGTGCCTGAAAAGGTTATCAGTCCCGGAAAATGGTATAGCTTTCTAAAATATCTCATCCTACGTTTGATCTTTCGCGGTGGAGGCAAGAGAATTGAATTTTTTCTAGATGACAAAGTTGATCGGATCGAATTGCGGAGTCTCCTGCTCGGTCTAACACTTAAGTTCCTAAAAGGACTTGAATCGCTGCGCTCACCCTGGAACTCCCTGATGATCTTCTTTACATCGGTGATTATCTGGCTTTTGGAGACCGGTAAGTATTGGTTCGTGATGCACGCCTTTAATTTCCATGTTTCGTTCTTCGCCTTGATGTTGATGAACGGCATTGTGAATCTGGCGACGACGATTCCGTCCGCACCGGGATATATCGGCACGTTCGACGCGCCGGGCATCGCGGTGCTGATGGCGTATGGAGTCGATCAGGCCACTGCGGCGGGATATACCATCGTCTTGCATATTGCACTTTGGCTGCCCATCACATTGTTGGGCGCCTATTTCCTCACCCGCGAAGGAATCCAGTGGAGCGATACGCTGCGTGCGGAAGCGGAAATCAATACGTAGGGGCGCAATACATTGCGCCCTTATATAGGATACAAGTTCAATGAGAATTGCAATTATTGGAGCGGGATTTGGCGGCATGGCCGCCGCCTTCGATCTTCAAAAAGCCGGGCATCAAGTTACGATTTTCGAAGCGGCGGATTACGTTGGAGGGTTGGCCAGTGGTTTCAAGGAGCCGCATTGGGATTGGTCGGTCGAGAAGTTCTATCATCACTGGTTTCAAACTGATAAACC
>JBJKOR010000164.1:0-2139 GCA_046707185.1 Anaerolineales bacterium
GCAGCGAGCTTTGCGGGACGCGCATGTTTCCACTGAGATCGCGTTCCGGCATACCACGCTGGCGAGTTTTATGGATATCGGAACATTCGGCGCTTGGGATGGTTACGAGCGTTTGATGCCGTCTGGCAAAAGGAAGGACACAGCATATTCACAAGAAGATACGGCGAACCGTGATGATCCGAACATGCTTTGCGTAAGGCCAGCCGAATATTTCGAGCATGGCAGGGAGATCTGCGATGAATGGATCATGATCGAAGACAACGATGCGCCGGATCGCCTGAGTGCGATGTATGACTTGACGCTTCGATTCTATGAACTGGATTTCGGGAGTGGCGCGCAGACCAGAAGTTTTGGTGTGGCACCCGTAAATTCGCTCGGGGCGTTGAAGCAATTCCTGCACGATCCGCGTCACCGCTCCCTGTGTGAGGCAATGAAGCGTGCCGTAGAGAGAAACCGCAGGGCGACTGGCGTCACGCAGCAGATCATCCATGCGAACGATCTGGCCGCCACGTTTCTGGAAGCCTTCGGCTTATCCGCCAGCGCGATGGGTATCTGCTTCACCACTCCCATGACTGGCACCTATGATGAGGCTCGGTTCCACATAGCAAGCTCTAGGAAGGATCAGGAAATCGAAGCCCTCACATGGCTGCTGGGCGCCCTCATCTTCCACGCCCGAGAGTTGGGCTTGGTGGACGAGAAGCCAAAACGATAATTTTCGCAAAAGGAAGGAAAAATGAAAAACAAAATCGAATCAACAACCAAAGATATGCTGCTCAAGGAGTTCGGAGTATCTCTTTCGCAGCACGATCACTCTGCGCTCACCCTCCAAGGATACCTGAGTGACGTTCAAAGTTTTTTCACATGGTTCGAGAATGAGAACCACGAGCCAGTTGCGATCGAGCGCGTCACGCCGATCGACATGAAGAAATACAAAACATTCCTGATGGAAACCAGGCGGCAGAAAGCCAACACGATCAATCGTAAGCTGGCGTCGCTGTCCGCGTTGACGCGCTGGGCGTTGGAAAGCGGCAGGATCTCGTCCGATCCGATGGAACACATCAAGGTCGTCCGCATTTCCGCCACATCCCCGAAGTGGCTGGACAAACATCAGCAATTCGCCTTGCAGCGCGCCATCGAAAGGGATCTGCAGCTCTCCAAGCAGCGCTTCCCGAAACGCCATGTCACCCGCCAGCGCGATGCTTCGCTGACCATTTTTATGCTGCACACCGGCTTGCGCTTGAACGAGTGCATCCAGCTGCGTTTGAAGGATGTAACGCTTTCCGAACGGAAGGGCACTGTCCTGGTGCAGAATGGCAAGGGCGGAAAACAACGAATGGTGCCGCTCAACGCTCATGCCCGCAGCGCGATTGAGGAGTGGCTGAAGGTCCGGCCCGAAAGTCGAAGACCCCGCGATCAGCAGGGCGATAACCACTTGTGGGTCGCGGTGGAAGCGGATGAAGTCAATGGCCTGGCCGGCCGCTCGGTGCAGCGGGTCTTGAAGCGCTATGCGCTGGAGGCGGGACTCGACCAGCTGACGCCTCACCTATTAAGACACAGCTTTGCCAAGAACTTGATCAACAGTGGTGTGAGTTTGGAAAAGATCGCCCTGCTGCTGGGTCACAGCAATCTCAACACCACGCGCATTTATGTCACGCCGGATGCCAGGGACTTGGAACTGGCCGTGGAAAAATTGGAAGAAGAATAACAAGGAGACAACTATGAACAGAAACGCAATCACCGCCGAACGCAGATCGGCGGTGATCATTCAGGACGCTGGGATGGCGTCTAATAACAAATATTCTAGCACAGAATTCAGCGGTGCTTTGTTGTGCGAAGTAATTTGGGGGATTGTATGTTGACCCAGCGCATGCAAGTGCAGTTGATCGCAGACCGTCTGGCGGGTTTCCCAACCGAAGCGGATGTACGCTTTTTATCTCAACCCTGGCTCTCTTGTTGGAACGCCATTATCGCTGCTACACCGGGACACGAACAAGACGCGATATACAAAGCTACTACCAATCTTCCTGAACAAAAGGAAATCCTGCAAGCTATTCTGGGAACGCGTCCAGGCTATGTGCCATCCATCCCCTCCTTGAAGGATATTGCCGATGATCTCCCGCCCATCGAGTGGGTTTGGAA
>JBJKOR010000165.1:0-4505 GCA_046707185.1 Anaerolineales bacterium
CAGCGGCAATCCGGTTCTGGGCACGGACCTTTCGGCGGACGCCGTTAAACATCTCGAAGCTGCGGGCGGCAGAGGCTCCAGTTTGAACGAGATCATGAGCACGTGCGACATCGTCATCGCGACCACCGGCGCTTCGGGACTCATCAAACCGGGGATGGTCCGCAAAGGCCAGGTTATTTTGGCATTGTCGAATCCGAATCCGGAGATTGATCCGGATGTGGCGCTCGAACGCGGCGCGGCGTTTGCGGCAGATGGCAAGATGGTCAATAACGTGCTGGGATTACCCGGCATCTTCCGCGGCGCCGTGGACGCCTACGCACCGCGCATCACGCACGAGATGCTGCTGGCCGCGGCGCAGACCATTGCCGATATGACCCCGTCCGGCGATTTGGTTCCCAGCCCGCTGGATAAAACGGTGCATCGGGCGGTGGCACGTTCCGTTGCCATGACCGCCATCCAACAAGGCATTGCACGCGCCGAATATGTTCCGTATGTGGAAGAATAATATTGTAGGGGCGCAGCATGCGGCCCCCCTACGGTAAATTATTTGTGTCCGTTCTTTGCAATCAGCTCTTTGAGCGTTGTCCCCATCCTTGTAATTCCTTCTCGAATTGTGTCGGGCGATGAATAGGAGAAGTTAAGCCGCATCGTGTTCTTGCCTCCGCCCAAGGCGTGGAAAGCCTCCCCCGGCACAAAGGCGACTTTGCGTTGAATCGCCATCTTGAGCACCTCAGCTGAATCCATATATTCAGGGAGGATGCCCCACAGGAACATCCCGCCGTGCGGATGCGTCCAGTGCACTTCGGATGGGAACATTTCCGACATCATCTCCAGCATGACATCGCGGCGTTCTTTATATGTGGAGCGGATGAACTTGACATGCTCGTCCAGGAAACCGCCTTTGCCAACTTCGTACGCAACATATTGATTGAAGGATGCCGTATGCAAGTCTGCGCCCTGCTTGCACATCACCAGTTTTTTGATCACTTGCTCCGGAGCGATAACCCAGGCCAACCGCAAACCCGGTGCCAGCAGTTTTGAAAAGGTGCTCAAGTAAATGACGTTTCCGCTGTAGCATCCGCCGTCAAAACCGCGGTATTCACTATCCAGTGCCACGAGGGAGGGAATATGCTCGCCTTCGTAGCGTAGCTGCCCGTACGGATCATCTTCCACGATCGGGACGCCGTATTTATCCGCCAGCTCGATTAACTTTTTCCTTCGCTCGAGGCTGAGCGTGGCTCCGCTTGGGTTTTGAAAATTGGGAAGGATGTACATGAACTTCGGACCGATGCGAAGCGCCGCTTCGAGTTCATCTACGATCATGCCGTTCTCATCGGTGCGGACCGGAATGTATTGGGCGCCGTAGGCGTTCCAGGCTTGCAGCGCACCTAGATAAGTTGGCGATTCAACCACAATGTAATCGCCTCGATTGATGAATAACCTCCCCATAAAATCCAACGCTTGCTGGGATCCGGAAGTAATCAGGATATTTTCCGGCGTAACCGGTACGCTGTATCTCGCCGTGTGACGTGCGATCATCTCGCGCAGCGGACGATAGCCTTCCGTGGTGCTGTATTGCAGAGCCTGCGCGCCGAAGTTCTCGAGTACATAATTGCAGGCTTCCCGGAATTTCTCCACCGGAAAAACTTCCGGCGCGGGCAGCCCGCCTCCGAAAGAAATGATATCCGGCTGCTCAGTCAGTTTGAGCAACTCGCGAATCACCGAACTGCTCATTTGCTTCATGCGGTGGGCATAACGATATTCCCAGGGTGTTTGCATTCATACTCCTTAAGCAATGTAGGGCCTAATGTATATGGGTGGCTATCGACAAAAAAGCCTGACAGGTATAAGTTTGCACCTGTCAGGCTCGCTGACTTCATCGCATAAAAATGCTTAGAAGGTATATAGCCAGAATCTCCATCATGGCTTGTTTATCTTACCCTTTTCCTGCTGCGGTTACAAGGTTAAATCAACCTACAATCAGATGACAATTGTCAGGTTTGGAAAAGACCCTAATGGATCATAAGTTTGTCCAATTGGTGATGGCCGGCATCGGCGACGATCAAATTTCCATCGGCATCCAATGTAATTCCTTGAGGATCGATAAAGCCAGTCGCTAAAACTGTATCGTGATTTGTTGCCGATGAAATTAAATGAATAGCTCCGTCTCCAAGCGTGCTGACAAAAATGTTTCCCTGATTATCTTCGATGACATCATCCGGGGTTGGCAGATGGGCCAGCATTTGGATCGAGCCATCCGGTTGAATCCGACTCAACGAATTGCCATTTTCATCCACGATCAAAATACTGCCATCCGCTTCGACCCACGCCCCGGTCGGGCGCGCCAGCCCGTGCACAATCACGCTGACAATTTTTCCATCCAGGCTGAGGCGTAATACCGTTCCGTTGGGGCTGTCTGGAACGATGATGGTTTGTGTCTTTGAATCGGTTGCGATTCCATCCACGCCAGCTTGATTTGTGGTGTTATGCAAAGTAAGAAATAGCGACAATGTCTTGGTCGTCAGGTTATAACGCAACAAACGATTCGTTCCTTGCTCGGCGATAACCAAAGAACCATCTGGCAGCATCACCATGCCCTCCGGTTCATTCACGCCTGAAATCAAAGCTTGCAAATTCCCATCCGGCGTATATTCTTTTATCGTGCCGTCTTGAACATCGGAAATATAAATCGAGCCGTTGGGCGCCGACAAAAGATCGTCCGGTGAAGGCAGATTCTGGGCGAGAACAACCAGTGTCGGCTTTGAAATAATAGTTGGAATAATTGTCGGCGTTAGAGTCGGAATCGTTGTTGGATGCGGCGTGATAGTTGGCGTCGGTGAAGGATATGATGTTGACTCAAGAGTCGGCGTGGTTGTTTGAGGGCTAGAAGCGCAGGAGGCTATTGTGATCGTCAAAAAAACAATCAGCAATAGCCTCCAATAAACTTTGATAGCGGAATCCGAAGTCTCGAGACTTCGGAGCAAAATCAGGAGATTTTGCAGTCCGCTTAATTTAGACATCAATCTGCTAATGATAAGAAGTATTCGTGAAAACGCGTATCGTCCGTCAGTTCGGGATGAAAGGATGTAGCCAGGAGATGGCCTTGTTGCGCGGCGACGATTCTTCCGTCGGGAAGAGCCGAGAGAATCTTTGCATCAGCCTGGACCGATTCGATGATCGGTGCGCGGATGAAGATGGCGTGATAGGCTTCCTTCGTGCCGGTCGCTTGTTTCAGCTCGGGAATATCCAAATCCGCCTCGAACGAATCCACTTGACGCCCGAAGGCATTGCGCGCGACTTTGATGTCCATCACGCTGAGCAGCGGTTGATCGCGGCTGATATCTTTCGACATGAAGATGGCGCCTGCACAAGTTCCCCAAATGGCATGTCGTTGGCTGAACGTGCGCAGCGGTTCCATCATGTTGTAATCCATAACAAGTTTGCCGATGGTGGTCGATTCGCCGCCGGGGATAATCAGCCCATCCAAACCTTTGAGATGTTGAGGTAAACGAACTTCAATGGCGTCCACGCGAAGCCGTTTGAGAGTCACGATATGCTCTGCAAAGTCGCCTTGGATGGCGAGTACACCGATTTTCATTTTCGTTGCGGTAGGGGCATAGCGTGCGCTTTGCGTGCTTCGCGAGCTATGCCCCTACAAATAAATTACCAACCTCGTCCTGCAATCTTCTCGATCTCGGGCATCTGCGAAACGTTGCGCCCGACCATCGGCTCGCCGAGATTCTTGCTGACTTCTGCGAGAATGGAGGCATCTTGATAATGCGTCACTGCTTTGACGATGGCCGCAGCGCGCTTGGCAGGATCGCCGCTCTTGAAGATGCCAGAACCAACGAACACGCCGTCTACGCCGAGTTGCATCATCAAGGCTGCATCGGCTGGAGTCGCAACTCCACCCGCCGCGAAATTGACAACCGGCATTCTTCCAAGTTCTTTGGTTTCTTTAACAAGTTCATATGGAGCGCCAAGTTCTTTTGCAAACGCCATCAATTCCTCATCAGCCATTGTCGTCAATTTACGAATATCACCAAGCACGGTACGCGCATGACGCACCGCTTCAACTACGTCGCCGGTGCCTGCTTCGCCTTTGGTGCGGATCATGGCTGCGCCTTCACCGATGCGGCGCAATGCTTCGCCGAGATTGCGGCATCCGCAAACGAACGGCACTTTGAAGTTATGCTTGTTGATGTGATTCTGTTCATCGGCGGGCGTCAACACTTCGGACTCGTCAATGTAGTCCACTCCAATCGCTTCGAGAATCTGCGCTTCGACAAAATGTCCGATGCGGCATTTCGCCATTACCGGTATCGTAACCGAATCCATGATCTTCATAATCAAATCCGGATCGGACATGCGCGCCACGCCGCCTTGCGCACGAATATCAGCGGGGACGCGCTCGAGCGCCATGACTGCGCACGCGCCGGCGTCTTCCGCGATCTTGGCATGTTCCGGCGTGACCACATCCATGATGACGCCGCCTTTTAACATTT
>JBJKOR010000166.1:0-4831 GCA_046707185.1 Anaerolineales bacterium
CCCGCCGTTCGAGGACGCGGCCATGCTCATGCGTTATGCGGATCATCTCGCGCATGGCTACGGCATTGTCTGGAATATCGGCCAGCACCCGGTGGACGGCGCCACCGATTTTCTTTTCATGATCAGCGTGGCGGCGTTGATGAAGATCGGCGTTCCGCTGGCGCGTGCCGTGCGCGGCCTCGGATTGATTTCGGTCGCCGCGCTGACGTTGTTGATCTATTGGGTCAATCGCAGACTTTGGAAATCGCATATCGTCTTCGCCATGTTTTCGGCACTATATCTTGCCGTTGGTACAGGCTTGACGTATGTCGCCGCGTATTTTGGGACTCCGTTCTTCGCTCTCTTTGCGGCTCTCACCTGGACCTTTGGCCTGCTCCTGATTCAAAAAGAGAACCCACCCTTCTGGCTTTCCCTGCTCTTCGCCTTCAGCGGCCTGATCACCGGACTCATCCGCCCCGAAGGCGTCATCCTCGCAAGCTTGATGATGGTTTCGATCATCGTGATGAAAGGCTGGCACGCCTCCGCCAAAACGATTGCAATATTTGTTGCTGTTTTTCTAATTCTCGGCGGCGCCTATTTTCTATGGCGCTGGAATAACTTCGGTTATCCGTTGCCGAACCCATATTACAAAAAAGGCGGCGGACTTTTACATTGGGATGGATTAAAAGCCTCGTTCACAAACGTTTTTTCACTTTGCGGGATATTCCTGCTTGCTTACCTGCTCGGCCTCCGCTCATCCAGAACCGTTCGACAGACCATCGCATTTCTCATTCCGGTCATTGGATTTGCATCCGCTTTCATTTTGATTTCCAACGAAACCAATTTCGGCGGACGCTTTCAATACGCCCTCCTGCCGATCGTTCTGCTCTCGTGGTTCCCGCTGGTGCGTGGATTCGATCTGGAAATCGGCTTTGCCCCCTTCCGGCTCCCCCCAAATTCAAAGAATTTGGGGGGAGAGAAAGAGGGGGGCCAAATCGAGACGCGGCGGCGTTGGTTTCTTTCTATCGGCTTGGCAATTGTTGCAGCCCTGATTCTATATTCGTCTTATGATCAAGGCATATCCATCGGTTATTCCCGTGACGGACGTTTCGACATGGCACAAGCGCTCCAGCCTTACGCCAGTCGCGGCTACACGATGGCAACTACAGAAGCAGGGCTTTTGCCGTTATATTCGCAGTGGAACGCCATCGATACGTGGGGCTTGAATGATGAATGGATCGCCCACAATGGCGACATCACCGCTGATTATCTCGACCGCTATAAACCGGAATTAATCATCTTCCACGCACACTTCTCGCCTCTTGTGCCGCCGAGCACGCCAAATCATTATGCCGACCCGGTTTGGTTCGAGATGACGATGACATTGAAGCAATATGCGGAGAGCCATCATTACATTCTCGCGGCAGTGTTTGGAGTTACTGCGACCGACACGCATTATTATTACGTGCGCCCCGATTTCCCAGACAGCGCCACACTCGTGAAACTGATTTCGAGATTCAATAAATATGCCTGGGCCGCTGCAGGCGGAACCAAAGCAGTAAATTTCGCAAGTTACGCCAATCCATAATTCCACATTTTAGGTGTTGCAATGACCGAAACCGCTGATCTGGCTCAAAAATTAAAATCTGAAGGTGAAAAGTTCGCAACGATCTTCGGAAGCTTCACTGAAGATCAATGGAAGAAAGAAGTCTACACCGAAGGCTCGGTATGGACGATTCGCAACATTCTTTCGCATTTAATGACGTCCGAACGCGCCTTCATCAAATTGTTCGAAAGCATCCGTCAGGGCGGTGAGGGCGTTTCAGAAGATTTTGTGATCGATCGCTATAATGCAAGGCAACAGGAAAAGACGAAAGATATATCTTCGGCGGAATTATTGGAGCAATATAAAGCGGTACGCGCTGAAATGACCGCTTGGGTCTCCGAAATTTCCGATTCGGATTTGGAGAAGACCGGACGGCATCCTTTTCTCGGGATCACAACCTTGCGTGAGATGATCAAGATGGTTTACATCCATAACCAAACCCATTATCGTGACTTGAGAAAAGTTCTGAAATAAGCCACAGATGAACTCCGATGCTGATCCGCGCTTATCTGTGTCCATCTGCGGCTAAAGGTTTACCATGCAGCTTCCACCATTCAAACTCGAACGCTATTTTGCAAAATACGAATTCAATACAAAGTATCTGCTGTGCAGTTCGGATTGCGAGTCGATGCCGATTGAAGAATTGCTTTCACTCGAACCGGGTGCGGCAGAGAAATTCGGATTGCATTGGCTTGGATATACCGAATCGCAGGGCAGTCCAACTTTGCGTCAGGCAATTTGCGGCTTGTATGAAAACATCCAGCCGGAAGATGTTCTAGTCCACTCCGGTGCGGAAGAAGCGATCTTTCTCTTTATGCACGCCGCGCTCGAGGCAGGCGATCACGTGATCGTGCATTCGCCCTGTTATCAGTCGCTGACGGATGTGGCGCGCTCGATTGGCTGCGATGTCAGTTTATGGATTGCCCGCGAAGAAAATCACTGGGCGCTCGATCTCGATGAATTGCCGAATTTGCTTCAGCCCAACACCAAGGCAATCGTCATCAACACGCCGCACAACCCAACCGGATATCTCATGTCCCGCGCCGACTTCGAATCCGTGCATCGCTTCGCGCGTGAGAATGGCCTGCTCCTGTTTTCGGACGAGGTGTATCGCGAATCGGAATATGACCCGGCCGCCCGTCTGCTCGCCGCGTGTGATTTAGGCAATCATGCCATTTCGTTGGGTGTTGCATCCAAAACGTACGGGCTGGCTGGTTTACGAATCGGCTGGATCGCCACGAAGAACAGAACCGTCTACGAACGGATGGCCGCCATCAAAGATTACACAACGATCTGCAATTCGGCGCCCAGCGAATTCCTGGCCGAGGTCGCCATGCGGAACCGCCAAAAGCTGGTTGACCGAAACGTGGGCATCATCAAACATAATCTTTCGGTTATGGACGATTTCTTTCAACACCATGCGAATCTCTTTTCATGGATTCGTCCGCGCGCCGGCTCGATGGCTTTTCCGCGTTATCTCGGCGGCAATATCGAATCGTTCTGCGATGGGTTGGTTCACGAGGCGGGTGTTTTGCTGTTACCGGGTTCGATGTATGATGACCGGGAGGACCACTTCCGCCTGGGACTCGGTCGAAAAAATTTACCGGAGGCTGTTGTGCAACTGGAGAAATTCCTACAAACTTCTTACTAATCACCATTCCCTTATACTTTTTTTCTGTGGTTAAATAGAGACCATGCAACGACTCATTACGATCACACGACTATCCCGTCCGCTCTATTTGCTCCTCTCCGCGCTAACCTATATTCTGGGCGCAGGGATCGCCCGTTTTTTGGGAAAGCCGCCAAACCCAACTTCCCTTTGGCTGGGTTTGCTGGGAATTATCCTGGCTCAGCTTAGTATGAGTCTATTGGCGGAGGCGTTTCGTCCGGCCAACGAGCCGATCGTTCAGAATGAAACGCCTACAGAACGCCGTCTCACACGCGACGCCGCACTGCACGTCTCGATTGGTGCGCTGGCAGTCCTGGCCGTGATCGCTGTTCTGTTATACAAAGATTCTCACCTGAGTTCTTCGGCATTTCTCTTTATCGGCATCTCATTGTTCATCTTGCTGATCTACTCCATTCCGCCTTTTCGGTTGATGGACAAAGGCTTTGGCGAATTGCTTCTCTCCATCCAAATTGCCTACTCATCTCCGTCCATCGCCTACCTCCTGCAAGCTAGGACATATCACAACCTGGTTGTGTTCATTGCCACAACACTTGTGTTGCTGATTCTCGCCATGCTTCTCGCGCTCGACTTCCAATCGTATTCCGCCGATGTGAAATATGAACGCAACACATTGCTTGCCCGCCTCGGATGGGAGCATGCGCTTCCTTTTCATCACATCCTCCTGATCGGTGCGTACATTCTATTGGCAGCCGCACCTTTCTTTGGCTTCTCACTGAAATCGATTTGGCCCGCCTTCCTGACGCTTCCATTTGCCCTCCTGCAGATTTATTGGCTACGCAATATTTCGCTTGGCGCAAAGCCTCTTTGGAATCTTCTGACCGCCAATGCGATTGCTGTCTTCGGCCTGACGGCTTATCTCTTGACATTGGTCTTCTGGCTGCGTTGATAATGTCCATTTGATATCAATATAATAGACTTTATCGGTAATAAGGTTTTGATGTCAAAAAACGCATATTTTCAAAGGCAATTTTAAGGTTTATTGCCTATTTCCGATAAAGTCTAATAACTACCAAATGCCCGGAAGAAGTTTTTTGGTTTTCAGCGCATACATTTGATATTTTTTGCCAAAGGCCTTCTCCAGCAGTTTTTCCTCCACATGCATTCGATAAGCAAAACCGGGCAGCATCAGGACCGGAATAGCCATCAACCCAATGAGACTTGAATAACCAATACAGATTCCCAAGGCCAACAGAAAATATCCCGCATAACCAGGATGGCGCACATAACGATACGGTCCATCCTGAACAAGTTGATGCCGCGTGGTCACGCGTATACGTCCCGAATATTGTTCCTTGATCACCGTTCGCGCCCAAAGCCGCAGCACCGCGCCGGCAACAATCAGCGCGAAGCCGATAACCTGCATCCAATCCGTATGCGGAAGAAATGCGGGAAGATAAATGGTCTCCAACGGCGGCCCGAAAAAAGTCACAAGCATGCCCGGGAGGATCATCCAAAACGATGCGTTGCCGATCTCTTCTGTAACTGCATCGCCGCCATTGCCAGGTTCCCAAAACGGCTTTCTCCGAATCCTGGCAATGGCGGCGATGCAGTTACAG
>JBJKOR010000167.1:0-5576 GCA_046707185.1 Anaerolineales bacterium
CTTGGGAACCGAAAGAATCCTTCTTTGCTGTTGCAGATTATTATGCAAAGTGATGACTGTGATCTTGCTGTTCAATCCAAATTCATCTGTTTCCAACTCCGCCTCTCGTGTGACTGCCCATGCCAAAATTTTTAAAGACAGGCTTCCATTAATTGGTACTGCTATGGATTCGACTGCCTGTTTTCGAGCGGCATCAACCGTATTTGTTTTGCAAGATCGTACGCTGTCGAGAGATCGCTGTCGTTCTCTACAAAGACACGGCCGATCACGATCACCGAATTGTTCGGCGAGGATATTTGCTTCATGCCATCTGGTGTCTGTCCGTGCCAGCCCAGCCTCGCAATGAGATAGTCGCCGGCCTGCGTGCCGGTGGTGCGTTTGCCGATGTAGGCAAAATTCGTGTTGTACGACGGGTCCGTGAACTGCACGCTGTAGTAACGGTCGGCCATGTCTGGGACGTGCAAGATTAACGGTCCTTTGCTCAAGTCGAGCCAGCCGCAGATGTAGAGCGTATCGCGGTTCGTACCATAACTCATCAATTTTGAGCTTCCGGGCGGCAGAGAAAGGAAGGGATCTGCAAAGAGCGCCCGGGACTGCGTATAGAGCGTATTGATCGGGATGGGGCCATCGCCGAACCCTTTGACGAGGAGCGCTCTCTTGTACACGTACAGAAGCAGGCGCGGCCAAGAGTAGGTGACAAGAAACCAAGTCGCGATACAAACCACACCGAATATGAGTAGATGTTCGAGCGTCATATCATTTCACTTTAGCGACCGGCGGCACTTTGTATCTGCCGTCGAGAATAGCTGCCCCAGGCTCATAGACACGCAGCCAGAGTATAAAGTTGCCTGAAGGCGCGGGCAGCCAGTTAGACTCGTGGCCTGCCGGAGCAGCGTTCTGAATGTAGATGTCGACCGAGCCATCGGCATTCGAAAGGAGACCGGAGCGATCGCCGACGTTATAGCGGTGGATCGGATTCGGCACATAGTGATTTTTCGCATCACCCATGTTGAGTGACCAGAATGCATTGTTCGGCGGGAGCTGTCCTGCCGGAAAGTGCATGACGTAGTCGTGCTGGCCGTTGAGCGTATGACCTGCTCCGTCGACGTTTGCCCACCAATACATCGCCTCTTCCGGTACGTTCACCGGGCCGGGAAAATATTGGGCGTGCGCGGCTCTGAGCAACATGCCATTGTCGGGAACGCCCAATCCGAACATGGTGATCCAGCCGTTGACCATCGTAGCCTTGATCCTCGCGTACGCTTGAGCCGTGACGAACGCCAACCCGATGCCGATAAGGATGCCTTGCACCACGTCATTACGCACCGTCCGTGCATGAGGGAAGAAGATGGTGTGGACGATGAAATAGAGACATACCACCCCATCGAGTACCGCTAGATAAAATGTGTATGTTCTGCTCATATTATTCATTTTAGCACCTGTGGCTTAGCGGTATTAGCCACCGCCTGTATTACAGAAACTCTGCTTGTCTTGCTGGCTCCAAGCTCTTTTGGATCTGAACGCGCAGACATTATTTAATCACTACTCAGCCAGTTCATATTCAGTTTACAAGTATCTCGTATGATTTCGGGGAATCAATTATGCACTTATCGTCGAAAGGAATCTTCAAGAATGCAAAATCGTTCCCGCACACGTCAACATCGGCATCCATCATTGTTCGATCCAAACGAACCCAAGGTCTCGTTCAAATCCGTGAATTGGGGAAGGCTATTGGGTTATCTGAAACCTTATCGCGGCCGGATGGGGCTGGCATTGTTAGCTTTACTGGCTTCCAGTGGATTCGGTCTCGCCTTTCCACTCGTCATTGTGCGCTTGCTTAACTCAGTGACCCAAGCCAAAAGCTTTGCTCCACTGAACACTCTTACCTTGCTTTTGATCGGTATCTTTCTCTTGCAGGCGGTGTTTACGGCGCTCCAATCGTATCTGCTGTCGTATATTGGCGAACATATTGTCTATGACTTGAGAACTTCACTCTATAATCAATTGCAAGAACTCTCGCTCAGTTTTTATTCCTCGCGCCGCGTCGGGGATATCGTTTCACGATTGTCAAGCGACGTGACCCAGATGCGCACCATGCTGACCAATAGTCTTACAGGTTTTCTCAGCCAGATCCTGACCTTGATTGGTGCGATCACCATCCTGATGATGATGAACACGCGTCTTACACTTTTCATTCTCGCGTTGGTTCCCGTGGTTTTTGTGGTTGCGGGACTTTTCGGAAGTCGTCTGCAAAAAGTCAGCACACATATTCAGGATCAATTGGCAGATTCGACGGTGGTGGCTGAGGAAGGGCTGCAAGGAATCCGCGTCGTGAAAAGTTTCGGACGTGAAGAATATGAGATTGGTCGCTATCACAGCGCCCTGGAGAAAACGTTCCGCGCTTCGTTAAAGATGGCAGTCTACAGCTCATCGTTTGCGGCGTTGATGATGTTCCTCGGCTTCAGCACCATCGCCGCCATCATGTGGTATGGCGGACGCGAAGTGATCTCAGGACATTTGTCGTTGGCGATGATCACCGGCTTCCTGATGTATGGCATTTCGATTGCAGCCAGCCTCGGCGGAATGGCGGGACTATACGCTCAGCTTCGATCCGCGATTGGTGGGGTGCAGCGTGTCTTCGAGATTCTGGATACCCATCCCGCGATCCGCGATGAAGCGGATGCCGCAATCATGCCTCCGGCGCGCGGTCAGATCAGCTTCGATGACGTTTCATTCACGTATGACGGCGATGCGACGGTCCTGCAGAAGGTTTCGTTGGAAGTTAAGGCGGGCGAGATTCTTGCTTTGGTCGGACCGAGCGGTGCGGGCAAGAGCACGATCTTCAATTTGATTCCCCGCTTCTATGACCCGACCGGGGGCGTGATCCGCCTCGACGGGCATGATTTGCGCTCCGTGACTCAGCACAGTCTGCGCGAACAAATCGGCATTGTGCCGCAGGAGACGATTTTGTTCGGCGGTGCGATTCGCGAAAATATCTTGTATGGGCGACTCGATGCAACCGAAGAAGAGATGATCGAAGCCGCCAAAGCTGCCAACGCGCACGAGTTCATCATGGCGTTCCCGAAAGGATATGATACGGTTGTCGGCGAGCGCGGCATGAACTTGAGCGGCGGTCAACGCCAGCGCATTGCGATCGCGCGTGCCATTTTGAAAGACCCGGCTATCCTTTTGTTGGATGAAGCTACCAGTTCCTTGGATAACGAATCCGAAGGTTTGGTTCAAGAAGCGTTGGACCGCCTGGTGCACGACAAGCGCCGCACGACGGTCATCATCGCACACCGCTTGAGTACCATCAAGGTGGCACACCGAATCGCTGTGCTGGATCATGGCTGCATTGTCGAGCATGGCACGCATAACGAATTGATGGAGCTCAATGGCTTGTATGCGCGCTTGTATTCGATGCAGTTCCGCGATCCTGAAGAAGACCTCGCGGCTTTGCGTGCGGCGACGGTATCGAACAATGGCCGTCATGAAACCAAAGCGCCTGAGAAACCAACCGGTTTGTTGGGTGTACTTCTTGGCAGAAGTTAAGAGTTACTTTCTGGGGACAATTGCTTTATACAATCTGTTGCGTTTCTGGATGATTGTTTGTATAAGAGATTGGTATTACCGCGCAGATTGATCTGACTTTGCGCTCCATGAAAAGAAATAGTGTATGATTCGGGGATGAAAGGAAGCATTCCAAATGCGGACTGGCATGGGCATGCGACATTTACTTGGAAAACAGATTGAACTGGGAGCATCGCATGAGGCGTAGAGTCGAGTTCCCAAAACTCGATCCGGAGCTTTATACGCAAATCGTTTTGAACGACTTGCTCGTTTATGCCATATACTTTCTGGATCATCAAGGCGTCGGGATTGCCTCCGAAGATATCATCTCGGCCTGCTTCAGGTTGTTCCCAAAGAAGTTTTCGCTGAAGCATTATCCGCGTTGGCCCGATTCGGCCATGGTCAGCCGACATTGGAATGTATGTCGTTCCAAGGGATTGATACGCGGCACGGCGGCGGAGGGATTCACGCTCACGTACAGAGGCACGCGGCTTGCTGTGCGCCTCGAAAAGAAATTGGGATTGGCAAAGCCCGCACCGGCGAAGAAGGTTCGGCATCCGAAGAGAACGAGAAGGCAGGTTGAAAAAGCGCACCAGTCTTCGCTGCAGCAAAAGCCGCTGATCACGAAACCGGGCAAACCGCCAGCCAAAAAGCGGATCAAAAAACGGAGCACACCGCAACCGGTTATCCCTGTTGCGCCAGCGGTGAAGGCTCAGCCTCCGCAGGAAGTTGTATCGAAAGAAGTCAAAGCCACGGCAGCGAAATTCGTGCACATGATGGAACGGTCGGACGCGTTCCTCCAATATCGGAAGAACAGTGGAAAATCGAAAATCAGTGAATTCGATTTCCGAAGCGTATTGTTGTGCACCATGGAATCATCCGCTGAAACGCTGGCACGCAACTTGGAATTATTCAAAGGATATGCCGCCATCCACAAGCGGCGGGACCTGGTTACGTTTCTCGAATTTTGCGGAGAAAGCTTTTCGTCATTGTTGAAGTCGCAGATGAAGCCAGCAGTTGTAAAGGTTCATAAGTGGAGAAAGTGATGGAGATTTATCGTCCTGCCTGCACTGTGCGGCAGGCACATGTGAGCAGAGTAACAATTTTTAGAACTCGTCTCAAAAAATGTCACCCTGAGCGTAGCGAAGGGTCTCCGGTTCACAAACTAAGAGACTCTTCGGTCGCGAACACCGTTCCCTCAGAGCGACATGCTGTTTTTGAAATGGCTTCTGGAAAACGTTTACTGTTTTATCGAAAGGTTTCTTATGGCAGGCAGTCGCAAACTACAATATGCTGACCGTGTGGCAATTCAACAAGCGGATCAGGCGATTCGCAAGGATGTGTTGCGCGCCTTGGTCGAGATCATTACCAATAGCAACGACAGTTATTCGCGTATGGAATATGCGGGCGAGCAGGTCAACGGCGACATCATCATCGAGATTCGGCGCAAACACAAGAACTCGATCATCCACGTGCGGGATAATGCCGAGGGTATGACCGATATTCGCATGGATAAAGTCGTCGGCACGTATGGGGAAGCCACCAGCGGCATCAAGGAAGATAAACATGTACGCGGCTTATGGGGACGTGGACTCAAGGATGCCATCTTCGGTTTGGGGCATGGCTATGTGCGTTCATTCAAAGCCCGGCGCTATTATTCCTGTTCGCTGTTGATTCAGGAAGGCGTGCCGACTTTTCAATTGGATAATCCGATTCCGGCCACACCTGAACTGCGCGAAAAGCGCGGCATTCCAGATGGCGATGGCACGGAGATTGAGATCATTGTCTCGCGTGATGATGTGAAGATTCCGCAATACGAAAGCCTGCGCAACTATCTGCAGCGACATTTCGAATTGCGCCCGATCATGAGCAACCCAAAGCGCCGCATCATTTTGCGGGACATGGCGGGGCCTGGCAAAATCCGTCATGAGCATGTGCTCAGCTACAAGTCGCCGCGCGGCGAAGAGATTCTGCACGAAGATATCGTTATCGAGGGCTTCCCCGCT
>JBJKOR010000168.1:0-3035 GCA_046707185.1 Anaerolineales bacterium
CACACAAAATGAAGATCGAGACTTTGTTCAAAGCGAATGGTTTGACCCATTTCCCGAACCGAATACCATCCCCTCCGGTTGGGATTTGAGCGTGATGCTTTCCGCCCCTCAAACGGACTCCGTTACCGATCCCGATTCATCCACTGAAACCGAGACCTGCTAACCGCGAAGCACGCCAAGGACGCAAAGATAAAAACTTAAAAGTCTTCGCGCTCTTTGCGGCCTTCGCGGTTCAAAAAAGAATCTTATGCCAAAAACGTTATTTCAAAAAATCTGGGACTCACACGTTGTCACTGAACAACCCGATGCTCCAGCGATCATCTATATTGACCTTCATCTCGTACATGAAGTCACCTCGCCGCAGGCCTTTACCGGTTTACGTCAACGCGGACTCAAAGTCCGCCGTCCCGATAAAACTTTGGCGACGATGGATCACTCGATTCCGACCACGCCGCCCAACGTCCCGATTGTGGATGCGATGGCCGCGGCGCAAATCAAGCAAATGGAAACCAACGCCGCCGATTTCGGAATCACCTTGCATGGCATGAATAGTCCGCATCGCGGCATCGTGCATGTGATCGGCCCGGAACTCGGACGTACGCAGCCCGGCATGACCATTGTCTGCGGCGATAGCCACACTGCCACACACGGCGCGTTCGGCGCACTGGCGTTCGGCATCGGTACCAGCGAAGTGGAACATGTACTGGCAACTCAATGTCTCTTGCAGAAAGAGCCGAAGACCTACGAAGTGCGCATCGATGGAAAATTATCGAATGGTGTTTCTGCCAAAGATATTATTCTCGCGCTGATTGCAAAGATCGGCATCGGCGGCGGAACGGGACATGTCTTCGAATACACCGGCGAAGCGATCCGCGGCCTGACGATGGAACAGCGCATGACGATCTGTAACATGTCCATCGAAGGCGGCGCGCGTGCGGGCATGGTCGCGCCAGATGATAACACCTTTGAATATCTGGCAGGTCGTGAATTTGCCCCGAAAGGAAAGGATTGGGACAACGCCGCTGCGTGCTGGAAAAAGCTCCCAAGTGATGAAGGCGCGACCTACGATAAATCCATCACGCTCGACGCCGCGGAACTGGAGCCGATGATTACCTATGGAACCAATCCCGGCATGGGCATGAAGATTACGGATCGAATCCCGAATGCTGATTCTTTTTCGGATGCTTCGCAAAAATCCGCCTTTGAAAAAGCGATGACGTACATGGGACTTCAACCGGGGCAATCGCTGCTCGGCCAAAAAGTGGACGTGGTTTTCATTGGTTCTTGCACCAATTCGCGTATTTCGGATCTACGTCTGGCGGCTTCCATGTTGAAGGACAGAAAAGTTTCGAGCGACACGCGTGTGATGGTTGTTCCCGGTTCGCAGGATGTCAAGAAGCAAGCCGAACAGGAAGGTCTCGATAAAGTCTTCAAGGAATCCGGAGCCGAATGGCGCGAAGCCGGATGCAGCCTCTGCATCGCAATGAATGGCGATCAACTTGAGCCAGGCCAATACGCAGTTTCTACAAGTAATCGTAATTTTGAAGGTAGACAAGGAAAAGGAGGCCGTACATTCTTGGCTAGCCCAATCACTGCAGCAGCAACAGCGATCAATGGAAAAGTGACTGATCCACGAACAATGATGAGTTGAAATTAACGATAGTCAATTTGCCTTAAACTCTTTTTGCTATTACATCGTGCGCACAATGGCTGAATGTTATCTATGGAGTCGCTACCGCCAAGAATAAGCGGACGAACATGGTCTCGAGTTAGTTTGATTTCTGGTTCTTGCCTGCCACAAAAAAGGCATCTGTAATCGTAGCGAGCTTTCAACTCTTGCCACTCCTGTTCTGTGTGTGAACCTTTTGCGAGAAGTTTTCTGGCGCGACGATTGTTTGTATAAGAAGTTAGCTTATCGCGATTGACCTTGCCATATTCTCGTTGATAAGCATTTCGTTCTTCAGCATGTTTATCGCGTGATCGTCGCCCAATCTCGCGATAATGTTCCAAGTCTTGTTGACGACGTTCTCGTGCTTTAGCATTTCTCTCTTCGCGATGTGTTTCGTTGTACTTACGAGTTGCCTCTTGATATTTTTCAGGATGATCTTTTTGGTGAACGCGCTTCAACTCCTGATAATGCTCTTTGTTAGCCTCTATATATTTTCGCTGAGTGTCTCTGTATTTTTCAACGTTGGCGGCATACTCAGAGCGACTTTGAGCATTGGCACATTCTCGACAACGCGACTTATAGCCATCGCCAACAGGAACGCCGAGTAGTCTTGCAGGAGCAAATTCAGATAATGGTTTCCAACCGCAATCTGGATTTGCACAAATTTTTCCTGCTTCGCCATTTTGATAAATAATAACCATTGTCCACTCCACGGACAAAAATTGTATTGAAAGTATATCATTTCTAAGAAAGGAAATGTATGGCTCAATTCACAACACTCACATCTACTGTCATGCCGCTGCCCATCAATGATATTGACACGGATCAAATCATCCCCGCCAAGTTCTTGAAGGTCACGGATAAAAACGGTCTGGCGGATGCGCTCTTTTTCAACTGGCGCTATAACGACGATGGTTCTCCTAAAACCGACTTTATCTTGAATCAGGAAAAATCGAAGGGCGCGAAAATTTTGTTGGCCGGAGACAACTTTGGCTGCGGGTCGAGCCGGGAACACGCGCCGTGGGCATTGGCCGCTTATGGATTCCGCGCCGTCATCAGCACGTCGTTTGCAGACATCTTTCGCAACAACGCCTTGAAGAACGGACTCATCCCGATCATCGTCGATGAAGCGACGCATCAGATGTTGTTCGATCTCGTCGAAGAAATACCAACTGCGGAGTTTACTGTCGATTTGGCTTCGCAAACACTCTCGTTCCCGAACGGCTCGGTGAAGTTTCCCATTGACCCGTTCAATAAAACCTGCCTGCTCAACGGCGTGGATGAGTTGGGTTACATCATGGGATTTGAAAAAGAAATAGAGGAGTTTGAAACGACACATTGATCCACGAAGGGCACGAATGTCCAC
>JBJKOR010000169.1:0-2066 GCA_046707185.1 Anaerolineales bacterium
CGTTCCGTAAAACATAGATCGTAATAAACTCTGCTCATTTTTTAACCGCTGGGGGCTTTGCCCCCAGACCCCCGCTTCAGTTCTTCAGAATTTCAGAAGACAGCATACCAGCACTATTGTGAGCGGGAACAACGAAAACCAACGCCGTCGCTAGTATCCGTTGGAGCGCCCCCGTCGCGGTTGGCAGAACGGACGAGGTGCCTGTACCACGTGCCGCCTCGCAGCACGCGATATTGTCCCGAGGCGGGACCCAAAGGATCGGATGAGGGTGAATTACTGTAGTAATTCGAATCATACCAATCATTGACCCATTGCCAAACCTCCCCTGCCATATCCAGCGCGCCATACGGGCTGGCGCCGTTTGGATATTTTCCAACTTCGGTTGTATCGCCAACACATGCACTATTTCCATTGCCATAATAATTTGCTAAAGAGCAATCGATCGAATTGCCCCAGGGATAAGTGCGCCCATCTGTGCCGCGCGCGGCTTTCTCCCATTGCGCTTCGGTGGGCAATTGACGGCCTGCCCATTTGCAGTAGGCATTTGCCATATTCCAATCTACATAGATCACGGGATAGTTATCAAACTGTGAATTGCCATAATAACTTGAATGGGTAGATGAACTGCTATTCGCAGGCGCTTTGCAAACGCCAGCATTGACACAAAGAGAGTACATTTTGTTCGTGATGTCGGTGCGGTCAATCCAAAACGCATCGAGATAAACAGTATGAACAGGGGCGTCTGAAAAATCACTGCTTCCCATCGTGAAATTTCCGGCAGGCACGTACATCAAGGTCATACCATCTTTATCCGAGATCATCGTTGAGCCAATGCCAAGTGATGAAGTTGGAGTTGGAGAAATAGGTGTTTGAGTTGGTTGAGATGTAATTGTAGGAACTACAGGAACAGGAGTTTCAGTTGAAGGAAATGATGTGGGGCTTGAAAGAACAGGTGATGTTGGTAAAGGAGGAATTGTAGATGTTGGGGCGGTGAACGGAAAATTTTTTATAATTGAGCTACCAATCCAAACGCAAAGACCGATAACAATCAACACGCCTAAAATTCCTCCAACCACACGAAAATCTAGAGATTGAACAAGCTTCTTCTTTTCTATGGTTTCATTTGCTTCAACAGGTTTTATAACTTTCCGCTTTGGTGGTTCGATTGTTTTTTCTTCTTGCTTCACGACTGGAGAAATTGGTTTCTTGCGCGGCGTTACACTTGCCAATCGTTTATAGAATTTTTCAGGAGGCAGGGATTTATCGCGAATATCCACGTATTGAAGTGTTTGAACAGATAACCATTGCCGACCTTCAAGCAGTAAAGGGAAAATAGGTATTCCATTTTCTCTAGCACGATCCAATTCGTTCTGCACCCAAAACGAATCAAAAGCTCGCGGCGACATGACAAGAAGAAGTGCATCGCTTGAATCTAATTTATCTTGAATTACCCGGGGCCAGACTGTACCATAATCAATGCGATCATCATCAATCCAAACTTCAAAGCCTTCCTTCAGAAGTGCATCTTGAAGTCTATGAACGTAATCCTTGTCTTAATGGCTGTAGCTAATGAAGATATGACTCATGTCAAGCCCGCAAGTGAAATGGTGTTGGGATGGGTAGGGTTCGTAAAAATATAAGTTCCCTCACACCACTCAACTGATGTCGTTGCGAGGGCGTTTGGCGCCGAGGCGCCACAATCTCCGAATCAGCGAGAGAAAAGCTCGTAACAGGAGATTGCTTCGTCGGGAAATGCACCCTCCTCGCAACGACATGAGGGAAGTTAATAATTTACATTCCCTTGGATTATAAAACAATTTGAAATGCCATGTTGTTAAATTGTTCTTGACAGTCCCATCCGAACGCGTATAATCACGCCCATAAGAACGCGCGAAGACAAGTAATCAGAAAGCTGTTCAGAGAGCCGTTGGTAATGCAAAACGGTCAGCCCAATGATGAAATCCACTTCGCTTTTGCCCTCGCAGGAACGCACGTTGTTGTAAGAGGGACGGGATTGCCCGTTATAGCATACAGAGAAGTAAAGCAGGTGGCACCACGAGACGCCC
>JBJKOR010000170.1:0-1591 GCA_046707185.1 Anaerolineales bacterium
CTTCGTCGCTGAAGTCAAACGCCATCCCACTCAAGTGGAAACCATCGTACAATCGTTTCTGCCTGCCGAATGGCTGACTACGTAAGCCCATCGAATCTCTCCTCGTGCGGCTCAGCTACTCCCAGAACATACACCAGTCTTCTGTTTTTTGACGTTCCAAATGTTATACAGATCAGCTGTATTGAGATTGATTTTTTAAGGTTCTATGCTAACTTTTGGCGAAAGTACAGTACTTAAATCACTGCTTGTAATAACGGTATAACTAAATATTGCCTTTGCGAGATTTGCATCTAAGAGACGAGTGCTACGAAACTTGGTTCCCTGAAGATTAGCTCCACGAAGATTAGCCCGCTGCAGATCAGCTGTATGAAGATTAGCATCTTCAAGGTAAGCATGTTCAAGATTCGCATTTGTAAAATTAGCGCCCCGAAGATCTGCCCATCCGAAATTAATCCCTGTGATTAAGGGACCTTCGAAATATGCAGAAAGGTTAATATTAACAAACTTGGCAAAGGTAAAATCAATCTTAGCCGTTGGGTTATTCTCACGCCAATTGTTCCACGCTTGTGTGCCCTGCTTCAAAATTGCTAACTGCTCTTCATTAGCCATCTGCATTCTCCTCGCTCAACTCATTATCATTTCTCCATTATACATAATCTTATTATAGACTTCCGAATTCTTTAAGAATTCGGAAGTCTCAGAAACTTGCTTCACCTCGCCGGCGACAAAAACATATCTTCCGTTTTAGTTCAAGACCTGACATGTCTTTGCAGAAGTTCAACGGACGCGCACCGCTGCCCACGCAAAATTCAACTTCGGCACGCGCCACGATGAGACATGTCAGGTCTCGGCGTGTTTAAACTCCATCTTCTCGAAATCTTTCCTTCGGAGAAGACGTAGGATGAGCCGCAGCGGAGGCGGATATGCAGCCATGCCAGTTTTTGTATCCAATGGCTCGATCTTATCCATCGCATATTCCTTGCGATGCCAAATCATCTTACAGCCGCCCGCCGCCAAGACATTCTTATGCCAATCCACATCATGACCATAGGTCAGCTCGATCACAAAGCCATCTTCGACCAGTCTCGCGATAATGGGCGTCTCGTAAACTTTACCGCTGCGCCGCCCCACATGTTGAACAATAGCAAAAGGTCCGAACGATGAATGTGCAATACGGCGGGTTACGGGATTCAAAGTATGTTTGAGAACAGTGAGAAAGGCATGACGAAGTTGTTGTGGAAGGTTCATGACTACTCCAAGAAAGAACAATGAGGGTGCGTCGCACATTTCTTAACGAGACTCTTGCGTCGTGTTGATTCTGCCCGTTTAACGAGATTCGCCTATGGGTAAGGTGCGATGCACTCGCGCGCTCAACCTAAAAATAAATAGTGGCGTAATTCCTTTTGAGCCTTTTCAGGCGGGACATAATTCACGACGAAATCTTCGTAAGCATCCGGCGATCCAAAATTAACTTTGACAAATTCGTGATCAACGAGAACCCCTTTTCGTTTGCCAATGAATTCGGCATAATTCGAGTAATGCCATTGCTCAGGCACGAGGACCATCCCCGCTTCTAAAGGATTGCGATGGA
>JBJKOR010000171.1:0-2115 GCA_046707185.1 Anaerolineales bacterium
TATCTATGTTGAGCATCGTCGGCGGTAAATAACCATTTACAAGGTCAAAGTGGATGCTATTAATCAAAGCCTGTACGTCATAATTGGCCGCATATCGGTTGAGTTGACTTCCTCCTCCGCCTCCTCCCCCGCCGCTTCCGCCTCCTCCTCCAGCATCGCCTACCCCTTCGCCGCCGCTTCCGGAACTGTTCATTGAGCCAAGAGGACCTGTATAATCTGGAGCGTTGCCGCCAAGCTTGTCGTTCCCTCGGTAGTTTGGATCTACTTTGGGTCCATTGTCAACAATGCGCCCATCTTTTCCAGGGACACTATCCGTGGCTTGGGGGATATCAAACATCCATTTCAAGATAGGTTCTTTGGCCCAGATGGGGATGGGAGGTTGGGTAAAGCCAGAAGCGATCATCCCGGTAATCCCTACATAGGCTCCAATAAAAGCAAATGAACATAAAAAGGTAAGGAGGATTGTCCAAGCGACGCATCCAAAGTATGATTTTGCGCTGATCATCGATGTCTATAGGCTGCAACACAGCACGCCGCTCCCATGTATATGGTTTCAACCTAGAGCACGTCTCCCATGCGATTGCTTCGGATCATTCCAACCTCTCCCGTTTGCATGCCCATGGAGGCTTCCATTGAAAGCCCCTCTCGAATCATCCGCATGGAGAGGTAGTATGAAAGGCCTGAGCCAATCAGGATTGGCAAAAGAAGAAGCGGGTTGCTGGCATACATCTGACCGGCATCCGGGGTCGTGACGCCAATGATCACAAGCACAATGGGCGGGAACAGGGCGAGGAAACGCGCTTGCCACTCCACGCCTTTGGCAGCTGCGCGCGCGCGGGATAGTACTTCGATCACGGCAGTCAACGAGATCCGCAAGGAAGTGATCATAGGTGCTACAGGTTGTGTTGTCCTCTGAGAGGCTTTCAAACATGAGGCAACCACATCCACGGCCGGGTTGTCCCAGTCCAGTTTCCATGCTTCAATCGCATCGGCAATCTCAGAAGCCTGAGCAGAACGCATCTTTTCGTATAAGTCCATCAGAACCACGCGTCCATCTTTTCCAACGCCCTTGGCGGCCATCTTGATCGATTCTTCAAGCGCCCCGCCTTTTCCAAGCATGGCCTCAAGGACACCCAAACCGCGCAAGATATCCTTGGCCTGCCTCAAGCGGAACTCCTGCCTGCGCTCAGCAAGCGTGCCCCAATAAAGCAGCCCGCACGCGATGGTGAACAGCACAGCCACCAGCGGACTGATCATGATTCCAGCAATAAAACCGCCTACAACCCATATCAACGAACCGAAAACCATCTGATTCCACGTCAGCCCCGTACCGGTCTGCTTGGCAATCTTTTCAGGTTCAAATTTTTTCTTTCGATTGGCAATCCCCATTTGCCGCGCAATTTGCGCTTCGCTCACCGTCCGGCGCCAACCCACCAGAACCGGGATGGTAGACAAAGAAAGCGCTGCAATCAAGGCAAGAATTGTGTTCATTATTGTGTCACCTCTGTTTAGAAATTTGCTGTACCCACAAAGCCAGATCGAATTGACCGGTATTCTTGAGCCAAACCAAAAAATAGATACCGATCACCGCCAGCCAGACCGTCATCAAGGCGTAGATGTTTGCGTCATCCCATGCCAAGGTTACAGGCGCGGACTCATACCCAGGAGAAGATTTCTGCGCATCCAGCGGCGAGGAAGATCGGCCCACCTTGCCGCCATAATAGGAATAGTCCTTTGCTTTGTTGCGATACTTGATAATTCGAATTAATTGTTCTTCAATCGTTACACGGTCCGAGCCAAAGCGCATCAGGGCAACCACCAGCGAAACGACCATGACGATCAATGCCAGCGAAACCTTCAACCAGAACGGCCACGAGGGGAGCAGGAAGAATATAGCCAGCAGTCCCCCGCTTCCAAGAATGTAGAGATCGCGGTCTTCGAACATATTAGAAAGGAGCAGCAGGGGCCGAAGTTTGCAACATGCAGCTCAATTGAGGAAGAAGCAGGAAGGCCATCAATACCAACACAATGATCGCGACCATACCGATAATCGCATTGCTCGTCATGCCGCCCCCGCCGATCGAAGCGCCGGCTGCACCTTTAATGGCATAAAAC
>JBJKOR010000172.1:0-3989 GCA_046707185.1 Anaerolineales bacterium
CAGGTGCGTGCAGAGCCTTATGTCGTTTTCTTCATCGCTTTATCCATTTATCTTATCAACAAGCTTCTAAGCACCACATCTTTCAACTTCAAGCTGGTCATTGCCATCGGCCTTTCATTGGGATGCCTGGTGTTGAGTCGGCAATGGGGTTTCTTTATCTTCCCGGCAATCTTTCTACTGATTATCTGGATATTCATCCAGGACCGAAAAACGGGCTGGCTTCGGACGCGGCAATTCTTCCTTATCACAATTCTCAGCGCACTGGTCGGAGGTTGGTTCTATATTCATCTTTACCTGAACTATGGAACTTTCTCGGCTTTCAATATCAAAAGCCCAAAGTATCCTTCGCTGGCAGAGACAATTTCCTTCTTCCGGCAAACGGGGATCGGCACAACGCAATTGTTCCAACAGCCAGTGCGGCCCATGTTCGACCGCTTATCCTTCTTCGGCATCATGTATTCCGAAACATGGGGAGACTACTGGGGATATTTCACTTACATCAAACCGAACTTTTCATCCAACGGGATCGGAAATCATGACAGCATGGCTTCATACTTAGGCAAAGTCAATTTGGTTTCCATGCTTCCCAGTATTTTGCTGCTCGCGTCCCTGCTGTTCGGCGTCGTTCAACTGTTTCGGCTGAGTAAATCACCTGCACCGGAGAGAAGCGCGCTTGTTTTTATTACCCTTTTGGTAATCTCAACCGCGGGCGGTTACTTTTGGTTCGTTTACAGATATTTTATGCAGACCAGCCTGGTCATCAAAGCCACATATATCATCCAGTTCTTTATTGCCATGTTGTTCCTGTTCGCCGGCTTCATGGAAATGATCCGGAACAAACGCCAGTGGGTCTATAATCTCATTATGATTCTTTTGGCGCTGGTTTTCATTTTCAACGCGCCCGCGATGATTACCCGCTATAGCAAATTCTTTGGTTATTAGCCAGACCCTGCCCTGAAACACTGTTAACAGAACTCATACGCCCGCAAAGAATCGCGGGAGATAAAATCACACCATGCTCCCCGATTTCCGCGTCCATCAACGCGACTACCTGCTCGAAATCGTCCGCCTGCTAACGGAGGAACTCGACCTCGAGAAACTGCTGGCGCGCATCTTGCGCGTCTCGGTGGAAATGCTGGCAGGGCAAGCCGGGCTGATTGCGTTGAAGGAAGCCGAAGGGTGGCGAGTCGCGGCGGCGCACCGTATCCAACCCGCATTCCTGAGTTACCTCGAGCCGCTTCTTGGCGAGGAAAATGTCCGCGAGCTGGATGTGCGCGAGCTAAATCGCATGTTGAAGAATCTGACCTACACCGCCAGCCTTGGCCTGCTCAACGGTACGGGCCTGCCGCTCGCTGCACATGGACAAGTGATCGGCGTGATCTTCATCTTCCGCAACTACCCGGATCTCTTCACAACCAATGATCGCACTCTGCTTCAATCCTTTGCGGACCAGGCCGCGATTGCGGTTTTCAATGCCCAGCTTTATGGGCAGGTCAGTTACGAGAAGCAGCGTCTCGACGCCCTGCTCGATTCCGCCGCAGATGGTATTTTGATTCTCCATCCTGACCACAGCATCGAACGCTGCAACACCGCCTTCGAAAAACTCTTCGGCAAATCCCGCGAAGAAGTGGTCGGCAAACATCATTCCGAAGTCATTCAATGGGCAAACGAGCCGCAAGGCACTACGCTCGAAGAGGCCGAACAAGGCGGCTGGCCCCTCACGCCCAATGCCACGCTGTACGTGGAGGGCGATCTTAAACGGCCGCTGCCGCCCCCATTGCCGGTTGGCATTACATACGCGCCCCTGCTTTCGGATGAAGGCAACGCTTCGACACTTCCTCCGGTCGCAGCCCAACGACTCCGCAACATCTTCGTTACCGTGCGCGACATCACACACTTCCGCACCGCCGAAGAAATCAAATCCACTTTCATTTCTATTGTCAGCCACGAACTGCGCACGCCGGTGGCGCTCATCAAAGGATACGCCTCCACGCTGCGGCGCGACGACGCCAAATGGGATCGAAAAGTCGTCAACGAGAGTTTGGCCGTCATCGAAGAGGAAGCCGACCGATTGTCGAAGATGATCGATGATTTGCTCGATGCCTCACGTTTGCAAGCCGGCGGACTCAGCCTCAATCGCGCCGACGTTTCCCTCCCCGCCCTGGCCGGACGCGTGGCCGAACGGTTTAAATCTCAGTCCAAGAATCACACCATCCTCACCGCCTTCCCCGATAAATTCCCAGTGATCCTCGCTGACGAAACGCGCCTCGAGCAGGTGATTGCAAATCTGGTCTCCAATTCATTGAAATACGCGCCCAAAGGTGAGATCAAAATCAGCGGCTCGGTACGCCCCGAACAAGTAGTCATTTGCATCAGCGACGAAGGCCCCGGCATCGATCCGCAGGACCTGCCACACATCTTCGACCGCTTCTATCGTTCGACCAAGGCCGTCAAGCAGACCAAAGGCGCGGGGCTGGGATTGTATTTAGCGCGCTCCATTATCGAAGCCCACGGCGGGCGCATTTGGGCCGATCCCAAACCCGATGCGGGCGCGCGCATTTGTTTCTCGCTGCCGCGCTAATTCGTAAGGGCACAGCGGAACGATAAATCATCGAGGTCTTTCACCCTTCGCTGTGCCCCTACTCTAAACATCTTAGATGGTAGAATTGCACGGCAATCTTCAAATAACAAGTAATACTTCCAAAAAGGAAAATTATGGCAGTCTCATATCCACCCCGTAATAAAGTCGAGAAAAGACAAACCTGGAACGCGGAAAGCGTTTTCAAAAATCATAAGGCTTGGCAGACAGAAGTCAAGCGCATCTTGAGCGACTTGAAACCATTGAAGAAATTCAAGGGCAGATTAGGTGAAAGCCCTGCCGTTTTGTTGAAAGCGATGACAAAGCTCGAAGAACTCGCGATGCGCTCTCAACGTGTGTACATGTACGCCAGTTTTGCCGCCGCCGTAGATACAACGGATCAGGCTGCGGCTGGCATGGTGAGTCAAGCCGGAGGCATGTTCGGCCAGGTGGCTGCAACCGCTTCCTTCTTCCGGCCCGAATTACTTTCGATTGGCAAAGCCAAACTCGATAAATGGATGAAGCAGGACGTCAAGCTTGCCGTCTATAAGCATTACTTCGATGACTTGTTCCGCAAACAAAACCACGTCCGCTCCGATGAAGTCGAAGAATTGCTTGGCATGTTGGCTGAGCCGTTCCAAGGTCCGGGAAACACCGCCAGCATGCTCACGAATGCCGATTTCCATTTTGCACCTGTATTCGACGGCAAAGGCAAGAATTTGGTTGTGACGCAAAGCTCCGTCCACGAAATCCTGCATAACGCCGACCGTAAGGCGCGGCAGGCCGCCTGGAATCATTACATGGATCGGCACGTGGAATTCAAGAACACGCTGGCGAGCAATCTCACCACATCCATCAAGGCGAATGTGTTTTATGCACGCGCCCGAAAGCATGAGTCATCACTGGCGGCTTCGCTCTTCGAACAGAACATTCCGGCGGAAGTGTTTCACAATTTGATCAACACCTTCAAAAAGCATCTGCCGGTCTGGCATCGCTATTTCGAGATTCGACGCAAGGCACTGGGCCAGCGTGACGTTGCGTATTACGACATGTGGGCGCGGATTGCGAAGAAGCCGGTAAAGGTCTCGTTCGAGCAAGCCGTGGATATGATCTGCGAAGGCTTGGCGCCGATGGGCAAAGATTATGTGGCCGTGCTCCGCAAAGGCGTTCTCGAACAGCGCTGGGTGGATTGGGCGCCCAACAAAGGCAAACAAAATGGAGCCTACTCGTACGGCACGCCCGGCACCTATCCATTCATCATGATGAGCTTTACGGACGAATATCCAAGCGTCAGCACGCTGGCACACGAGCTTGGACATTCGATGCACTCGTATCTCACCTGGAAGAATCAGCCGCTGGTTTATTCGGATTACTCGCTGTTCGTGGCGGAGGTCGCCTCGAACTTCCATCA
>JBJKOR010000173.1:0-2778 GCA_046707185.1 Anaerolineales bacterium
CCGAGGATTCCCAGCGAGATCAATTGCACACCGCCGAGAAACAACACCGCGATCAAGGTTGTGGCTTGACCTGTCAGTTGCGGGTGGCCGTTCATACGTAGATAAACCACAAACGGAATCGCAACAATCGCCACGCCCGCTGAGATAAACCCAAAATACGTTGCAACCTGCAACGGGAAATAAGAAAAACTGGTAATGGCATTGAGTGCCAGGCGCAGCATTTTATTGAACGGATATTTTGTCGTGCCGGCAAAGCGCGCGGCGCGTTTGTATTCCACGCCGATCTGCTTGAAGCCCACCCACGCCGACATGCCGCGCGGGAAACAATGACGCTCGTTCATCTGCTTTAGCACATCCACGACTTTGCGATCCATCAAACGGAAATCGCCGGTATCGACGGGAATCTTCACATCGGTAATGCGATAGATAATTCGATAGAATAAAGATGCCGTGAATTTCTTGAACCAGCTTTCGCCTTCGCGCTCGGCGCGTATCGCGTAAACGACCTCGTAGCCTTCCTTCCACTTCTTTGCCAATTCCAAGATCGTTTCGGGCGGGTCCTGCAAATCGGCATCGATGATCACGATGGCGTCGCCGCGCGCATAATCCCAACCGGCGGTGATGGCTATCTGATGGCCGAAGTTGCGCGCAAAGATCACAGGGCGGATGCGCGCATCATTTCGAGCAAGTTCGAGAATCTTGTCTGTGGAACCGTCCGTCGAGCCATCGTCGACCAGGACAAGCTCCCAGGATTCATTATTTGAATCCATCACTTCCTTGACACGGCGATACAGCTCTGGCAAGTTCTCAAGTTCATTGTAAATTGGGGCGACGATTGAATAGATGATTTTCATTTCGATGATTTCTCTTTAACGGATGAAGACGCGGACTCGGAGTCTGCTTTGGACTTGTCCCTCCGCTTCGAGCTTGCCCTGAACCGCCGCGCTGGGCTTGTCGAAGCGGCAATCGAAGGGTCCGGGATGGGAACGGCGGGCACTTCATCCAAAAATGGAGGCAGGCCGAGCATTCGCGCATGCAGATAATCCCAAATTACAACCAGGGAAGCCAGCACCGGTACAATGATAAATGCGCCCAGGATTCCTGAAAACACAAGCGCGGCGATGATGGCTATAAACACAATGGCTTCATTCATGTGGACACTGCGGCCAAGGATGTACGGCCGCAGCCAGACATGCTCGACATTGATCAACACCACAAAGATGCCAACTACAATCAATCCAAATATAAAATTATTGACCGGCAGCCAATAGGAACCTTCAAGCAAGGCTACGGCCAAAGCCAGCAAGGTGGCGACAAAAGGGCCAACATCTGGAATGATACTGAACAACCCCGCCAGCAAACCCAGGTAAAGCGAACCTGGCAGACCGATCGCCGTCCAAACAATGATGAATGTAAACGCGGCAATGATCATGAGCGTGAGCTGGCCGCGCAGATAGGCCATCCAAACTTGCCCGATCTGGGAATACAGCTTGCGGATATCGGAATGATAGGCTTCAGGTACGAGGCGGATCGATCCCTCGAGAACAGTTTCCCATTCGGTCATAAAGAAATACACACCGCCAAAAACGATCAACGCCCACAAGGTGCTTCTGGACGTGTTTCGGATCAAGGATGCGGCATTGGTCGCAAAGGATGAAAAGGGATTGGCAAGCGAATCCCGATATTGGGCAATCATCCCCGCCAAATCGATGGGGATGCCCCCAATGATAACAGGAGTGGCAAAATACCGTTGAACCTCGCCGAGAGTTTGCCGGATATCCTGGCCAATCTCGGTTGTCTGTTTTATCAGAATCGGCACAAGAATGATCGGCAGAATGACCATTATGGCCAGACTCACAAAATAGACGATGTTCGAGGCGGTCCTCCGACTCAGTCTAAATCTGTTTTGGATCAGGGCCACCAGCGGGTAAAACACATAAGCAATCACCCCCGCCAGAATCAGGGGCCGGAACAATTCGCGGATCTGATATCCAATAAAGACCAGAAAAGCTATGACTAGCAGGAGCGTGAAGTACCGCGCTGACAAGCTCCATTCAGAGTTCATAGAATCTTTTTAACAGCCGATAACGTCGGTTCGATGACCGGTGCTTCGGTGACTGCCTGCATCGCGGCGCGCACATCTTTGAGACCGCTGCCAGTATTCATCACGAGAATCGGCTCTTCGCTTCGCACCAGGCCCTGAGCCTTGGCGCGTACCAAACCGGCATACGCCGTGGCCCCGGCCGGTTCAGCAAAGATTCCCATCGTACCGAGTTCCGCGATGGCTTTCAAGATTTCATCATCCGAAACAATAACGTAAGTTCCGTTGGTTTCGCGCGCGGCGCGCACGGCACGTACGCCATCGCGCGGCAAATCCACGGAGATGCTGTCGGCGATGGTTTGGGCCGAGATCGGCGTAATCGTTTCGGTGTTGGCATGAAACGCATTCGCAATCGCGGCCGACCCGGCTGCCTGCACGCCGATGATGCGCGGCATTCGCTCCATCCAACCCAATTCCAACAAATCTTTAAAGCCCTTGTGGATTCCAGAAATGATGTTGCCGTCACCCACAGAAACAAAGACGGTTAGCGGCGTATGATCGATGCCCTCACCGTGCTGTTCATGCCATGTTGGATAGGCAGACTGCCACCATTCCCAAATCTCAAAGGCGGCGGTCTTCTTCCCCTCCGCCGTGAACGGGTTGTAGCCGGTGTTGCGGCAATACCAGCTAAACTCACCGGCCGCTTTGACGGTCAGATCGAAGGCATCGTCATACGT
>JBJKOR010000174.1:0-1979 GCA_046707185.1 Anaerolineales bacterium
GAGACGCTTCGCCATGCGCTCCGCATAGCAATGTTTACACCCCGGGCTTATTTTTGTACAACCAGTAAGCGGATTCCAAGTGGATTCCGTCCACTCAATTCCTGAGCGAGCCATGTTCTCCTCCGAGAGAATAAGGCAATAATAGCACTTTTGTTCTGAATTTACAACAATTGCATTTGACCCGAACGTTTAATTTTTGTTATATCTTTCCAGAATTTTATGCCAAGCTTACTTTTGCTAGCAAACAATAATCTATACAATGGAGCGTTCTTCTGGTTTCGCATTAAAGGTTCTGTCCAAATTTCTTCATCATCTTTGACTTCTTCGTAACCAAGTTTCTTAAGGTTGGACTTATAGTGATTGATCAAAGCGCGATGGTATCCTCCGGCACTATCTTTATGTTTGTTGTATACGCTTCTCCAAACATCATTATCACCAAAGAATTTATCTAGCTTAGTTTGGGTCGGCGAGTTTATGCTGCGTAGTACCATTCGTTCGACCCCTTGCTGAGAATAATGGATTATCAAATCCATCCTTTTTATTTGCGCCAATTGAGCAACAATTTGCCATTCTAATTCAAGTCCGTTTGGATCCAGAAATGCCAAATTCAACGATGGCCATACATTTGGAATGTATTGGCTATCGATTTCTCTTATAAACCGCGTAACATCATAAACCTTTTTGCTTGCATCGCCGACTAGAAAATGTAGGTTTTCCTTTGGGACTTTTGTCTTTTCGCTTCTTGTTTCCAGAGTCTCTAAATTCTCCTTATCCATATCGACAAAGAAATAATCGGTAAAAGGGTATTCGGTAGTCAGTGCCAAGAGTGGAGAACCGAGAAAATATTCTCTTGTATCGCGGTCAAAACATTTGCCAGGGCCCGCAAAGAGATCAATGTATATTCTCCGCCTCCACTTACTATTTCGCATGGATTTTTCAAATGTGTCTATGTAGTGCTTTACGTAAAATAATTTGTCTTGTGCCCAATTGCCTGATGGTCTTGCTGGCAAACTGTCGTATTCAGGAAGTAAATATTTGTCCATCCTATTCTCCTCTATTTTAATTTACAAGCTACGGATTTTTCCCGCACCTGAACCCGATATAAATATTTACGTTCGCCGGATCATTCCAACTGCGGCGCGAGATTATTTCTTCTTGCTAAATCTCCTAATACGTTCTTCAATATCCGTCAGGATACTTTGCAATTCACTCATATCGGTTTCGTTCAAATGCTTTTTCAATTCCGCTATGAGTGGCTCACGTTTGGGCTGGTACGCGTTTAGCAAAGCCGCGATATCGTTCTCGTAGGTTCCCACGCGCTCAAAGCTTGCCTGGCGATACAACGAAGGCAAAGCAAATAATTTCAATAACAACAATCCTTCGACTGTCGCACACTTGATTTTGCGGTCCATGAATTGTTTTTCCGTGCTGTATTTCTTGGCGACTTTATCGAACAAAGGATTCTCCGTCAGGAGAATGTCAATTTGCAGTTCACCGAATCCTCCGTGCGCGAAATACATATCTTGATTTGCAATCTTGATTTCAGGTAATTTTGCCAGCGAGGGCAAAGCCATGATGAGATCAATATCCTGCGTGTTGCGTCCCTCCACGTAGGTCAACAGCGCGATTCCGCCGACCAGCACATAGTCTATTTTGTGGGAGTCGAGCAAATTAAATAATTGCTCGACCTGAGCCAAAAGGGAGTCTGCGTTCATAATGACCTCAGGGGAGTTCTTGAAGTTGAAAGCGACTGCATTGCGTACCACGCCGCCGATTTGAGACACGCTGTGAATCGTCATAATCTAAGTATACACCGCATAGTAATTTTGTCATTCTCCCGAAGGACATCGGGACGATGTGAACGACCGAAGGGAGTGAAGAATCCCACCGCAAAGCGGCGGAGACCCTTCGTTTCTCTCAGGGTGACATTTTGAGATATGGTTTACGGATTCTTCCCACACCTGAACCCGATATAAATA
>JBJKOR010000175.1:0-1285 GCA_046707185.1 Anaerolineales bacterium
CGGTCGAAGATTTGTTGTTCAAGCGCAAACCGAAGTTTACGCTCGATCCGTCTACACTGGAATATGGAATTACCATCGCGGCTTCATTGGCGCATTATTTCATTCAGCAAAAGCGTTCGGTCGGATTCGTATCTGCGGATCGGGCGTACACGGTGCTTCCTGCCGAGCATAGCGAACGGCATGAAAATAAAATTATGGAAACGTTGGCGTTTCAGGAAGGCAAGGGCAATCTCTCGATTGCGGCGCTGGTCGGTGCGCAGGCGCGGCGCCTGCCATCGGGAGCCAGTGCGATTCTCATTACATCGACTTTTCGCGACGAATTGTCGATTGCGGTTGCCACACTTCAACTCCGCAATTTGAATCCAATTGTGATTTTGCTAAGCTCTAATTCCTTCGGCGCTCTGTACAGCAATGATAAATTGTCGATGCAATTGGCAGAGCGCGGCGTTCCTGTCTGCGATGTGAATTGCGACGCAGATTTGTCAAAGATATTTTCTGACTTTTCGTCTCACAGGTTTATCAAGGTATAACGGCCTGTAGTGAACTATTCTTGAAATCCAGTTTTATATAACTCGTAATACATGCCGCGCTTGGCCCCTCCCTTCCCTCCCCAAATACGACGATGTAAATTTTGAATGTGTATTCCGAGTTCGCCTCGTCGGATTTGGGGCGGGTGGGGCCTATTCTTGAAATCCAGTTTTATAAAGTTCGTAATACATCCCGCGCTTCGCCAGTAGCTCTTCGTGCTTTCCCTGCTCGGTGATCTTACCGCCGTGGATCACAACGATCTTGTCGGCATTCGTGATGGTGGAAAGTCGGTGCGCGATGACGAGCGAGGTGCGGTTTTTCAATAAAGTCGCCAACGCCTGCTGGATGATCTGCTCGGTTTGTGTATCCACCGACGAAGTGGCTTCATCCAAGATCAGGATGCGCGGGTCGGCCAACAGCGCACGCGCAAAGGAGATCAATTGACGTTGGCCCACGCTGAGTAAAACGCCGCCTTCCTCCACTGATGTATCATATCCATGTTTCAAACCCACGATAAAGTCGTGCGCGCCCACGGCCTTTGCTGCCGCGATCACTTCCTGGTCGCTGGCCTTCAAGCGTCCGAACAAAATATTTTCCTTCACCGAACCATTGAA
Source organism: Anaerolineales bacterium (assembly GCA_046707185.1). Classification (GTDB taxonomy): domain Bacteria; phylum Chloroflexota; class Anaerolineae; order Anaerolineales; family Villigracilaceae; genus Fen-1038. The sequence goes on from JBJKOR010000175.1 coordinate 1,143, forward strand.
CAAAAACGGGTCCTGTAAAACCATGCCCATTTGCCTGCGGAGCGAACGCTGAGTCACCCTCCGCAGATCGACGCCGTCGACGCGCACGCAGCCCGAGGTCGGATCGTGGAAGCGGCCGAGCAATTTGACGATGGTCGTCTTGC
>JBJKOR010000176.1:0-5763 GCA_046707185.1 Anaerolineales bacterium
GCGGTTCGCCGCGCCGTCGAACTTTCGATAACCAAATATTGTTCGGTGCATGCCATGCTGGAGCGTGCATTCCCAATTGCCGTGAAGTATTCGATTTATGAGGGCGATAAATTGGTAAAGGAAGGAACGTACGAGCACTAAATAGAATGCTTACAGCGCACTTACAAGTGCGCTGGTTTTTTATGGGGCAGCTCCCGATGTGACTTCACTGTAGAAATCCGAACATGCACAGGCCGTGACAGTGGCGCCGGCTTTTGTTAGCGTGCCTTGATAAGCTGCCGCGCCTGCGTGTGAGACCCAGCCTTCGAGATTGAACGCCAGCGGGCCATCGGCCAGAACCCACTCACCGTTGTACTTGCGCGCGATATGGACATGCGTGCCTGTAGTTTCGCCACCCTGACAGGAGGGATAACCGATGAAATCACCTGCTTTCAATTGTTTCCCAACCTGTGCGCGTGTTGCGGCTGCCAGATGTAAATAGAAGATTACCCAACCTGTGCGTTCATCGCCATCCCCATCGAGATCGAGCACCAGGCCATTGACGGCCGAACGGACCACCAATCCGGATGCCGCGGCCACCACATAATTTTGCGGATCGGGCGTGAAGCAGCCATGAAAGTCAGATGGCGGTGCAAAGTCAAGGGCAGAGAACGGTTCGCCTGAACCCCAGCCGGTATGCGGACCGCCGGTGTAGGTCCATGTTTCGTTGCGCGCAAACGGCAGCAGCATGGGAGGTTGTTTGAGACTTCCAGGAATCAGAATGGTTTTATTCGTCCACGGATTCCCAAACAGATCGTCATACGTTTTTGCAAGACCATCGGGGCCAACCGCGTGATCGTAGTCTGCGCCGGAGTCGAGTTGTGCAAAATAGTATTGGACCGCGACGGAGGCCGCGTTCAGCCACGGGTCAGGCCGCACGATGGTGGTATCCGGCCGATTGAACTCGAGCAGGTTCCCGGCGCGCCATCCATAATATCCATTGTTCAACGTTTGAGCGGCAAGGATCAGTTGGTAATAAAGCGTCCCGGAGAATTCCTCATTGAAGCCCAGAATATGTTTTTGGTCTGGTTTTTTAGCCAGGCTGAACGCGCCCGCCTGATATTGCAGAAACGCCAGAAGAAGTTTTGGGCTGACGCTGTAATTCGCGGCAACATAATCCACGATCCCCGCGCCGGTACGGTATTGTCCACCGGCGTAGGCAACGTATTTCTTGAGCCAGCCTGACTGCGAATCGACGAACGCGGAAGTATTGAACCCGATCACGGTCGGCCCGTTGACAAAGGCATTATCGGGAATGGATTTGTAGGAAGTTCCCCACAAGGAACGATAGTAAATTGGAATCTTCATCGGCAGGCCGGGCGGCATGGTGGTCGCGTCGGGCGGGATGATCGGATTGGCTGCCATGATTTCTTGCGTGGTGGTGTTGAAACGCGCGGCCAGCGCGGAGACCGTGTCTCCGTCTTGGGCGGTGTAATCCACCAATTCGCCGGGGCGAAAGTACGGACGTGTCGGGATGGTGGTCGCGCTGACTCGAACGGGAGCCGGCCTAGTCGCGGAAAGTTGCGGTGTGGGAAGGATTGGGTTGGATGGACTACAGGCGATTAGCGTTAAAAGAATCCCCATGGTCAAAAGACGAAAGATGGACTTAATCATTCGGGTCGCGATAGATGGTGGATTGGGCTTCTCCGTATGGATTGGCCGTGATGGTCTGTCCGTTTTGCGTCATGGTGCCGGGACAGAAACCGTTCTTGCACGGACCGCCTTCATGAACCGTCCATCCGCTTAATACCATGGGGATGGGACCAGCCGCCAGAATCCATTCGCCGTTGTATTTGCGCACAAAATGCAGATGTGTGCCGGTCTCATAACCACCGACACAAGCAGGATGCCCAATGTGATCGTTGTGATTGACCCATGTTCCCGCCGGGACGCTATTGGCGCTGGCAATGTGCAGATAGACCAAATCCCAACCGGTCTGTTCGTATCCATCGCCGTCGAGGTCTTCGACCACGACCCCATTTTCGGAGCGGACGATGAGGCCAGGCGCGGCAGCCACGACCCAAGCCTTTGATGAGGCGCAGCCTCCGTGATCGCTGGTGGGCGCGAGGTCGATGGCGGCCATTGCGCCGGAAGTCAGCCAGGCGCCATGCGGGCCATTTGTAAGGTTCCATTGGAAATGGGCTTCGAATGGAAGAGTCAGCGTGGGCTGCTTGAGGCCGGGCGGCAGGATCGGATCGACTGCCTCGGCGCGTGCCCATGGATCTCCGAACATCTGGGTGTATAGCGCCGAAAAGCCTTGAGCCGAATTGATGATCTGCGCCCATTGCGATTGGCTGTGAAGTTGCGCAAAGAGATATTGGATCGCGACGGTCCCGGCGTTGAGACGCGGATCGAGGCGCAGGCTGGTACCATCATCGAAGGTGAGCGTGGTCAAGGTGCCGGCGCGCCAACCATAATATCCGATGGATAATTGATTGATCGCCCATTCCAATTGAAGGAATAGGCCCTTGTTCAAGTCGTTTTGGTAGCCCATCGGATAATCCGTGTGCAAGGCGTCGATGGGTTGGCCGCGCACCCAATGGCTTTCGTATTCGAGCACCGCCAGCAGGAGCCGCGGGTTGATGGAATTATCATAGGCGGCGCGCGTAATATCCTGCGCGCCGGTCATCCACCCTGTGCTGCCGAGGTATTCGCGATACTTGCTCAAAGCCCCGCCAGTCTGACTCACGTAATCGTTGATGTTGAAGTTCACCGCCGTCCCCGAGAAAACCAGTTCGCTATCGGGGATGATCTGAGCGTCCGGCGTGGTCGCTTCGGTGATGCGTTTTGGAATGATGAGCAGCGTGTTGGGGTTGATCAAGCCGGTTTGCGGAAGGTCCGTAGTGGAACGGATATCGCTCTGGTTGACGTTGAAGCGGGCGGCCAGAGCCGGAAGCGTATCGCCGCTTTGAGAGTAATACAACCAGGTCGGCACGTTGAAGGTGGGGGGCAGGTTGGCCGCGTTTACATCCAGGGTTTGGGTGGGCTGTGGTGTGAACGTTGGCAGGATGATGGCTGTCGGCGTGGGGGCGAAGGTGGCGGTATCGGCTGGAATCGAACTCGAAGTATCGGTGGCCGTAAGGGGGTCGGTGGGAACGAGCGTGGGGACAGAGGCCGCGCTTTCAGAGGTGGGAGTCGAATAGGTTCCCCACAACGAGGAAGATGCCTGGCCGCATCCATTTAATAGTAAGCTTGTGAGTAGCAAGAGAGGAATGAGATGTTTTACCATCATTGAACGTGTAGATTATACATGCCTTGATTAAATTGGAATGTGAAAAGATTGCGTTCATGTCGTTGCGAGACCTGCGGAGCAGGGCGCGGCAATCTCAAATTATGATTCAATTGATTGTTTGGATGTTAGCGGAGATTGCTTCGTCGGATTTCGTTACGCCGCTGCGCGGCTACTCAATCCTCCTCGCAATGACATTTATTATCTTGAAATCTGATTCGTATCCGTTACACCTTCCGCTGCTTCGAGCTGAACATTACCTTTCGTGAGATAGCCATCGTATTCGGTTCCATTGCCGCTCGAGACCCAACCATCCAATATAAACGGCAGGTCGCCATCCGCTGCGATCCATTCGCCGTTGTACTTGCGGACGAGATGCAGATGACTCGCATTGGCGATTCCGCCTTCGCAGGAGGGGTGACCGATTCGATCACCCGCATACACATAGGTCCCGGCCTGGACGCGATCCTGCGCGGCAACGTGCATATAAAGAATATCCCAGCCGGTTTGTTCATAGCCATCGTTATCGAGGTCTTCCATCACGGCGCCATTTGATGAACGAACGATCCAGCCATCGGCCGCGGCGGTTTCCCATTCGCTGGCGGTATCGCAGCCTTGAACATCCGTCGGCGCAAAATCCAAGGCGCCCCAATTTGTGCCGGTATCCCAACTCTCGTGCGGTCCCGCGGTGAACGCCCATTTCACGCCCGGCTCGAACGGCAACTGCAACGTGGGTTGAGTCAGACTGGGCGGGATCAGCGGCTCAATGGTGTAATCGTACGGACTGCCGAACAGGAACGAATACGCTTCGAACAAACCAAAGGCGTTTACATCGGTGTTCCATGTCGTGCGATCATCTTCTTGCGCAAAGAAATTTTGCACTCCGGCTGTGCCAGCATTGATGGTCGGAGAGACCGGCACGATGCTTCCATCACCAACCAGCACCCAATGGGCAATTTTATTCTCCTTCCAAAGATAGAAGCCGCGGTTGAGTTGGTTGGCCGTCCAGGTGAGCTGGTGATATAGCCCGATATGATTCGGATCGATGAATCCCAAAGGATAATCAAACGTCGACGCAGCGGGCTTTGTGCCGGTGACCCAGTTGCTTCGATATTGAAGCAGCGCAAGCAATAGCCGCGGGTTGACCGAATAATCCTGTGATACTTGCGTGATGATCTGCGCGGCGGTCAGGGTTTGGCCGTTGATGTCCGGCGAAGTTGGGTCATCGATGGCTTCCGTGTAACCTGCAAGATAGCCATTCGCACTTTGGATATAAGCTGCTACATCGAATTTTGCGCTGGCGGGCCCGTAGACTAATTCGGAATCGGGGATGATCTTGAACGCCGATCCGACCGTGCCCGGTTGCGGCTGAGGCACATTGAGCGTTTGCCCCGCTGACAACAGATTCGGGTCGCTGATGTTGTTGGCTTGTTCCAGCGCGTCGATGCTGATGCCATAGCTTTGTGCGATACTGCCAAGCGTATCGCCAGATTGAACCGTATATTGTTCCGCGTTCTGACGCAGAGTCGGCACGGCGTGCGGCGGATCATTCGTGGGCGTAGTGAAGGGTGCGCTCGGATCGCGCGTCGGTGGCATGGTGACCGATAGCGGTGCGCGTGTGGGAGTCGGCCCCGGCGTGCGCGTCGGCGCGGGCGTGGATGTGAAATTGGGATTCGGCGTGGCGCTCAACTGCACGAATGGGTTGTAGGTGGGCGAGGCGTTGTTTGAATTGGAATTAGACGAGCAGGCAGAAAAGACAATTGCGAGAATGGCAAATGGAATAAAGCGGCGGAGGAACATGCAGGCGATTCTACCAAAGAGTTTTAGAAGTTATCTCAAAAACAACATGTCACTCTGAGGAAGCGGTTTTCAGCGACCGAAGAGTCTCGAATGAGTCTCTCCGAGATGCTTCGGGGCAAAAACGCCCCTCAGCATGACATAATCCCGTTATTCATTATTGACGTTAATTATATGAAACCTGACAGGTCTCACGGAGAATCTTCCCGATGGAGAAGGCACTGATGAAGACCTGTCAGGTTTGGTAAAGCAAGCCATCGAAACCTTCCGCACGGCACGCAAGATCGCACCACACGCAGGCATTGTCAAATCCGTTTTTCGGTTGTTCGATGAATTGGCGAAATGTGATAAAGAGAATGTGTTGCAAGGAGTAAGAAAAGTTGTTGAAGGTTCTTGACCCGTCCCCACTGTCTACTCCCTTCGGTCGGGACATCTCCCCCAAATGCGACAATGAAAATTTTGAATCCGCATTGAGTGATTGAATTGTCGGATTTGGGGGAGAAAGAGAGGGGGCGAAAGATGTGAGGAACGCGGCGGAAGGAGCCCCCTCCGTCACTTCGTGACACCACCCCCAAAACCTGAAGGTATTTGGGGGAGGTGTCACGAAGTGACCGAGGGGGCTCCTTCCCCCGCGTTCCTCACATCATTCGCCCCCACTCTTTATCCCCCAAATCCGACAAATCAATCACTCAATGCGG
>JBJKOR010000177.1:0-4409 GCA_046707185.1 Anaerolineales bacterium
CCTTAGTCACTGGTTTTGGCTCAGAAGAAACATTGCTTTGATTCTCCACAGAAACAGATAATTTCATGCGCTGTAATATGTAAGAAATCACTCTATGCCGTGCTTCCTCATCCAAAGGCTCAAGAGCAGAAAGAATTGATTGTATCGCATTTAATTCGAGGTCAGAGTTTGGGTTAGACATTTCAGCCTCCCGTAAATGAAAAATTTATCTTGTTGATTTGAAAACATTATAGCACTCAACTCAAAACCCGAAAATATATTTCATTGTCTTATCGTTTAGTAGGATATTCTCCTTTACTTTCCTTTCAATTCATCACCAACTTCAATGCTTCATTAATAGCCTTTTCATTAACGAGTCTGGATATGTGAACGCGAATTGCTGCGCGACCATCCCGCCATGCGACCAGCCCATCATAATTGGTTTTTCCAATCCGAGATGGACCCGCAAAGCTTCCACATCCGCCGCAAAATCCGGGAGAAGGTACGCATCGTTCGGCGCATCGCCGGATAAGCCCGAGCCGCGCGGATGAATCATGACGATAGTAACGAAATCATCGATCTTTGCGAAATCATCCCAAGCCCGCGCGTCGAAGCCGGGTCCGCCCGAATGCGCGATCAGAGCCGGACCTGAGCCGCGCACTGTGTAATGAATCCGCACTCCGTTTAGTGTCACATCATATTCACCTGAAGTCAAACTGCTCATACAATCTCCTTCCTGGGAAGATTCTTCTAATCTTTACCTAAGATGAATCAAATCCAAAACTCACAATCAGGATGTACGCTATTATAAGTTCGATTTTACAAGTTCTGAAAGGAGACAAAATGAAATCCCCAACTTTTATTGTTACTTTGCTCGTTGCTTTAACTTTGCTGGTTAGTGCTTGCGCACCAGCTGCTACTCCCACCGCCGCGCCAGCTTCTGCTTCCTCGGCAACACAAGCTCCGGCTCCCACCACTTCAGGCGGGGGAGCGGTTGGAAAATATGGAAGTTCTAAGAGTAATTCCTCTCCCACCGCTGCCATGCCAGCCACCATGGTTCCTCCGAATACTCCCACTGGCCCGGCCACAGTCAATGTCACAGCCAACTCTAAATACGGCTCCATTCTCACCGATGCAAAAGGCATGACGCTTTATCTGTTTACGAAGGATACCTCGACGACCTCCACTTGCACGGATGGATGCGCCACTATTTGGCCAGCATTGCTCACCAGTGGAAGCCCGGCCGCAGGTACGGGGGTTGACGGAACCAAACTGGGTACAACCACGCGGCCAGACGGCACTGTGCAGGTAACTTACAATGGCCATCCGCTGTACTACTTCGCGCAGGACAAGGCATCCGGCGATGCCAACGGTCAAGGCATTAAGAGTGTTTGGTATGTAGTCTCTCCCACCGGCGACCCGATCAAGCAATAAACAACGCTCTTCCCTTTTGGAAAACAACATTCCCTCCTACGCAGGAGGGAATGTTGTTTTCCAGCCCGGCGATACCAAAGGAGAAGGTGTCAGAGTATTTTTCAATTTCCGTTGACGTATGTATGCACAGTTCACGCTTTCCATACTTGGGTGTGAATTTCTACAGAAATGGTCAGAAAATAAGGGTTTTCCTTGCTAAGAGTCACATCTTCTTTTAATGAATCGCGTGTAGTATTGTTGGGTTACCCGGAGGTAAAATGATGAAAAAACTAACGTTTGGTTCTTTGCTCGTGATCGCTGCCCTGTTGCTATCCTCCTGTTCATTTCATACAGGCCTCGGTAGTCTGCTGCTCGGCAAAAAATCGTCCCCCACATCTGCCGTCAAGGCCAAGCACGTCAAGGCAACGCATACGGTTCCTGCGCCCGCCAATTCCGCTGGTGATGCGGTTTCCATTACCGGCAGCGGCTACCAGCCGAATACGTTGTCGGTCAAGGTCGGCGCAACGGTTACGTGGACGAACAAGGATACTGCCTCGCATACAGTCACATCTGATACGGCTGGTATGTTCGATAGTGGCCCGATTGCTCAAGGTGCAACCTTCAAGTTCACTTTCAGCCAAGCCGGTACGTTCACTTATCATTCCACCAGCGATTCAGGTTGGACAGGGACGGTCACTGTAACTCAATAAGATATATTTCAGTCATTATTACGAAACCCTCTTCGATGTTGGAGAGGGTTTTTCTTTTTGGGATACAATCAAGGCATGGGAACTTTGTATCTCATTGCCACGCCGATTGGGAATCTCGAAGATATCAGCGGCCGCGCGCTTCGCCTCCTGCGCGACGTGGAACTGGTCGCCGCCGAGGACACACGCGTCACTGGAAAACTTTTTCGTCACTTTGATATTCATGCACCGCTTACCAGTTATTTCGAGCACAACAAGCTGACCAAGCTCAATAAGATTCTGGATGCGTTGGATATCGGCGATGTGGCGCTTGTCTCGGACGCAGGTACACCCGGACTTAACGATCCGGGCTACGAACTTGTGCGCGCCGCGTTGGAAGCGGGTCACCGCGTCAGCCCCGTGCCGGGGCCGGCCTCGCCGATTGCGGCGCTGATCGCATCTGGCTTACCGACCGATTCGTTCTTATATCTTGGTTATTTGCCGCGTAAATCTTCAGAGCGGAAAAAGTTTCTTGAGCGTGTTGCCGATTTACCTTATACACTGATCTTCCTCGAAACGCCGCATCGTCTGCCCGAGTCGTTGGAAGATATGGTCATGGTTCTCGGAGAGCGTCAGGTCGCGGTGGCGCGTGAGTTGACCAAACTTCACGAGGAGATTTGGCGCGGGATGTTGAGTCAGGCCCGGGTCAATTTTAAAGAGCCGAGAGGGGAATTTGTGTTAGTCGTCAGCGGTCAGCTGGCAGCGATCAGCTTGGAGTGGCCAAGAGAGAAGCTGCTCGCGAAAATCAAAAAGGAAATCGCGAAGGGAAAGTCTGCGAAAGACATATCATCGGAACTCGCAAAGCAATCGGGCTGGAAGAAGCGCGAAATCTATCGCTTGATCTCCAAAGAAAATAAGGATAAATGATATGACTGAAAACGAGGAAGCTAAGAAAGCTGAAAGCAAAGACGAGAAAAAGGAAGAAAAACCGAAGCCGAAAGATAACCTGGTCGAGACAAAGCATTCGATCACGATTGGCGGCAAGGAAATCAAATACACCGTCACAACCGGGACGATTGTGATGAAGGAAGAAACGTCTGACCGCGAGAAGGAGGCGGAGGGCGAAAAGCCGCGGGCGCAAATCTTTTTTGTGGCATACATCAAGGATGACGTCGAAGATAAATCGCAACGTCCGATTACATTCTCGTTCAACGGCGGGCCAGGCTCGTCATCGGTTTGGATGCATTTGGGTGTACTCGGACCGCGCCGCGTGGTATTGGAGTTCGATGGCAATTTACCCAAGCCGCCTTTCCAATTGACCGATAACGAGTATTCCTTGCTCGACGAAACTGACTTGGTTTTCATCGATCCGGTCAGTACCGGCTACAGCCGCCCGGTGGAGGGCCAGACGCCAAAGGATTGGCACGGCTTCAAAAAGGATATTGCCTCGGTTGGCGATTTTATCCGGCTTTACACCACGCGCTACAATCGTTGGCTCTCGCCAAAATTTTTGGCGGGCGAGTCTTATGGCACGACGCGCGCTGCGGGGCTTTCGGGCTATTTGCAGGATCGGCATGGACTCTATCTGAATGGCATCATGCTGCTTTCATCGGTTCTAAATTTCTCGACGATTGAATTCCATGTTGGCAACGATCTGCCGTTCATCCTTTTCCTTCCGGCATATGCGGCCGCGGCGTGGTATCACCATAAGCTCAAAGTCCGCAAGCCGTTGCAGTCTCTGCTCAAGGAAGTGGAGAAGTTTGCGTTTGGCGAGTATGCCGATGCGTTGATGAAGGGCGATACGCTTCCGGCGCGTGAGCGTAAACTGATCGTTGAAAAACTCGTTCGTTACACCGGACTTTCTGCGGAGTTCATCGAACGGACCGACCTTCGCATCACCGACCAGCATTTCTTCAAAGAGCTTTTGCGCGACCGCGGACAGACCATCGGCCGCCTCGACAGCCGCTTCACAGGCATCGACCGTCTGGGTGTGACCGATCATCCTGAATATGATCCGCTGCTGACAAATGTGTTCGGTCCGTATACGGCCGCGTTCTATGATTACATTCGTTCGGAGCTTAAGTTCGAGTCGGATTTATCGTATGAAATCCTGAGCGAATTTGTGCATCCGTGGTCGTATGCCAATGCCGAGAATCAATATCTCAATGTTGGCGAGACGCTGCGCATGGCGATGACGGATAATCCGCATCTCAGGGTTTTTATCGCGAACGGATATTACGATCTCGGTACACCGTATGCTGCCACGGAATATACGTTCAATCACCTTGGCTTGCACGCCTCTTTACGTGACCATGTCAGCCTGAGTTATTA
>JBJKOR010000178.1:0-4699 GCA_046707185.1 Anaerolineales bacterium
GTCCTGATGACGACGCGCCTTTTCCCGCGCGTTTTGGAAGGCACGGACGGCAAAAAGCTCAAAGCATGTCGTGAAGAAAACTTGAAGTCGTTCTCACCAGACGACGCGGTGGCATATTTCCATAAAGAAGGAATCGCCGCCACGCGGGCGGAGATCATCGAAGTCTGTTCCGCGTATGGATACCATCCGTTGAGCCTGAGCCTGTTGGTGGGCTTGATCAACGCAGACCATGAACATAAAGGCGACATTCTGGTTGCGAAGAAACTGGATATCTTCGAGGACATCATAGCCAAACGTCATCACGTTCTCAAAGTTGCGTATGAAAGTCTCTCCCCGGAGCGCAGGGATTTGTTGAGCAACATTTCCTGCTTTCGCGGTTCGATGGATTATGACAACATCAAAAAGGTTTTTGACAATTCGGATTTGGATAAATATTTTATTGACTTAAGCTAGCGCGGGTTGTTGCAATATGTGGAAGAGACCAAACGTTATGATATGCATCCCATCGTGAGGCATTATGCCTACGATCATTTCACGGATGCAAAGGCTCGCCAAAATACTCATCTTGAACTTGCCAAGTACTTTAATGCCACTATGCTTACAACGAACAAAAAGGTGATAACACTGGAAGACCTTGCGCCTGTCATAGAACTGTATCATCATATGGTCAAAGCAGAGAATTTGGATGATGCAATAGTTTTATTCCGTAACCATTTGGAGGGTTGGAGCAGTCCTGAGTGATTACGCTGGAGGGGTTAAAAAACGTAACCAGTCAGGGACTGATTACGTTGGGAGAATTAGCGGTCAACTTGCGTGCGATGACGGAGGTGCTTAAGCAAGCGGAGGTTGATCAAGACATAAGTGAGGGTGTTGAAATTGGCAATGGCATTGCCGTTGCGGAAGTGTGGGCGCTCAATGCCGAGAGCAACAGCCTGACTATTGATGCGTTCGGTAGCGGAGCGTTGAGCATAAATCTCTTTATAGGTTTGACTTTGCCGATCCAATGAATAGCGCAGACGAGCACCAATGCTGATGGGCATGGTCACGGTGCAACCACCTTTGCGGGCACGTTTATGGTGAATGGGACATGATTGTTTGATGAATTTGTGCTTGACGTTCTTGGAAAAGAAAGGGCAAACATACTTGCCGCGCTCATGTTCGATGAGGGTGACCGTTCGGTCCGTATAGGTGAACAGAAGTGGCATGGCTAAACCGGCTTCGCAAATCGGCAACCCCTCCTCACTGAACTTGCGGCTCTTGTAACCGCCTTTTTCGGAGAAAGGCACCGCGGCAAAGGCAGACGGATCATCCGGACGGTGGAAGTACTCGTACACATAAAACGCATCAAACGCAGCATCAAACGTGCCAAATCGGGGTCGAAACCCCAATCTTTGCTCGGTTTGCTGCATCAGTGGAAAGAAGTACGAAACATCGGGCTGATCAAATGTTTGCGTCATTTCTGCCAAAACAAACTCGCCCCACTGGGGAACTTTAACAACGACTATTCCGGAACCATAGCCCCAATAATATTCTCCGATGGCAAGGGTGTGAGCGGGTACCGCATTTTTGTCGGGTGTGATCGGATGTGCAGTCACTTGGCGGTTATGCTTGCGTTTACAGCCGAGTTTGCAATCTGGATCTCCTGCGGGTTGTTTGTGTTTGTCGAAGCGTTGTGCGACATAGGCTTTCGGATTATTTTCCTTGACCCAAGCAATGATATGTTTCGTATCCAACGAAATGCACTCACCAACATGCAAACCCAGTGCAGCAAATTCAGCGAGGAGTAAGGCTACACTCTGATCCAAGAGAAATTGCAGAGACAGATTGGAGATATCCCGAGCCATTTGAGTCAAATGACGTTGGGTCGGCAGGCTGGCATGCGGATCAAAACCGTAGACATGCCTGGAGGAAGGGACCAATGGAAATCCCAGCAGCCATATGAAAGCGGGATGCTCCACCAGATACCGCCGCAGGTCCCCCATTGAAACCAATTTTTCCTCAAGCTTGATTAAGCACGCAGCGCTGAAAGCCGCATGAGGAATGGTGGTTTGTCCCCAATTCCGCCGCAAATCTCTTTCGGGAAATTGATTCCAAGGGAGCGGACCGAGCAAATCCAAAATGCGCAGGGCTGATGGGCAGTCTTGCACCCATTGCGGCAATCGATCCGAACGCAAGAACGCAGCGTGCAGATCGCGTTGAGCCGGTTGGAGCAGGTGCGATAACTCTTCAAAACGGGTTAGAATCGGATTGCAGATCATGTTTTTTCTCCTTGTTGAGGGTAAAATAGATTGTGATAAATCGATTCTAGCCCGAGCAGAAGAACATGAACGCAACGTAACCAGTCAGCGACTGGTTACGTTTTCAAGAACCACGAAGGTCGCATCGGCTTTGACTGGTTACGAAAAAACGTAATCACTCATTTCACCGATTACGTTTTCGCCGATTGTCTAATTGACTGATTACGCACTGATTACGTTCTAACGTAATCACTCATTTCACTGCTCCAACCCTCCATTTGCATACTGAAATATATTATCACTTTAGCACATATCAACTTGTCGCTGAACTCATACGCGCTTTATTTCTCGACGGAGAAGGCAAGCCACCGCATCTGAAAAGAGTGGACGCTCAAGCATATACTCTCATGGTTTCGGCTAACTCCTACTCTGCGAGCGGACAACCGCATCGCGCTGTTCCGCTGATTGAAATGCACAATACCATACGAGAAAATGCGGGCGACAAGAAAAATCTTGCTGTTGGATTGGTGGCTGTGGCTGATGAAGTATTTCTCATAGGCGCGCTAAGCAGTGCGGAACGCAACATGCGCCACCAAATTAATCTATGTGTAGAGATAAATGAAAAATTTCATGAAAGCTACGGACATCTTGCATTGTCTCGTGTTTTAGCATATTGCGGAAGTTGGAATAAATCTGGACAAGAACAAGATATCGCTCAACAAATACTTGAAAACAAAAACCATTTACAAGGACAATGTATAGTTTGGTCATACCGCGCCCTGCGTTTCCTGCTCATGGCAAGGGAAGCAGTTGGCAGTAATCAATCACAAATCGAAAACTTGAAATCGTCAATTGAATGTGCCCAACGTGCACTTGAACTGGCTGATGAACAAGCCAAAAAATACTCTGTTCCTCGCGATTATGTTCGTGCTCATTGGCTTCTCGGCGCGGCATACTGCATGAATAACGAATTGACTCTGGCAGAAGAAAACCTGTCCAAAGCGCTCAATCTCTGTCGGCAAATCAATCTGGTTGACACCGAAGCCAACATCCTGCTTGATATTGCGCGGTTATCCTTCGCCTACGGACTATCGTCCTCCGCTCAGGACAGGCTCGCCCATTTCAAAGACGCAAAAGAAAAAGCTGATGAAGCATTGAACATCACTGAACGCTGCGGCTATGTTCTGCAAGGCGCGGATGTGAATAATTTCCTCGCGGAATACACGCTCGGAGAGATTAGAGAAAAGAGAGTAGAGAGTAGTAAGGGACTGGAGATGGCAAGGAAGTATGCCGAGGAAGCCAAGCGTCTCGCCACGTGCGATGGTCCGCCGTATTATTACAAGGTGGCGTATGAGGAGGCGGAACGAATGTTGGAACGTTTAAAAGTTTGATGAGAGCCTCGCTGGTTGAGTAGGCGACGTGCCCTTTCGTCGCCGTATCGAAACCAGACATAAACAGCAAATTTGACATTCTACACTGTGGTCTCGATACATCCCGCGAAAAACGTGCGGGATTACTCGACCACCAGCACAATGCGGCGTATGAGGAAGCGGCATCGCGCTGAGCGGAACGATTGCTGAAGCAACTCGGTGGTTGAGTGGGCGAGTGCTTTACTCGCCTGTATCGAAACCACCAACAAAGAGCAAACTTGAAATTCCACAGTGTGGTCTCGATACGGGCTTCGCCCTACTCGACCACCAACATAATGCGGCGTATGAGGAAGCGGCATCGCGCTGAGCGGAGGGCGAAGCCCGAAGTCGAAGCGTTGCCGCAGTACACTTGCCCCGAGCGCAAATGCCGGGGAGTGCAGGTGTCGAAACCAGAAATAAAAAGCAAATTTGAAATTCCACAGTGTGGTCTCGATACGGGCTTCGCCCTACTCGACCACCAGCGGCGGAGGCCCTTCGACTTCCACTTCGACTTCGCTCAGTGTCCGCTCACATCGTCCGGATGTCCTACGGGAGGGCGATATAACGGGTGTGTGAGGAAGCGGAAAGATTGCTTGAAAAGTTAAAGTAAAAGCCCCACCCGCCCACTTCCTTCGGTCGGGGCACCCTCCCCAAATGCGATGAGAAGACTTTTGAATACGCACCCAAATATTACATCATCGCATTTGGGGAGGGCTGGGGAGGGGCTTATCCATTACAATAGGACGCATGTATCCATTTTTCCGCAATTATCTCATCAAGCTCGACCCCGAATACGCTCATGCGTTGACGCTTTCCATAGTGCGTTCTGCGGGTCGGTTCGCGCCCGCGCGTTGGATGCTGCAACTCCTGTATTATGCGCCGTCCAAACCCGTGCAGGTATTTGGATTGAACTTCCAGAATCCCGTCGGTCTCGCGGCAGGTTACGACAAGGACGCCATGGCCATTCGCGGACTCGCCGCGTTGGGCTTCGGTCACATCGAAGTGGGAACGGTCACCTCGCTGCCGCAAACGGGCAACCCCAAACCGCGCATG
>JBJKOR010000179.1:0-1731 GCA_046707185.1 Anaerolineales bacterium
TGAAGAAAGCCAAAGTGGCGTTAAGTGATGGAAAAATTTTTGGAAAAGGAAGTGAGCAATATGTCCGCTTGAATTTCGGTTGTCCGCGTAGTATATTGGAGCAGGGTTTAGGACGAATGAAGCGTTCGCTTTACTAGCCGACGATGGCGTTCGCGAAGCACAATCTTTTTGCAAGCCGTCATCGGCTGCTTCGGAGCCATGTGGCTCCGAAGGAAACGCGCTACACCTTTATTGGTTCACAGGAGTTGACAAATGGCTAATAATTTATTGACGTATTCGAGAACGCAGGAATTTCTCACTTCGCTGGTTCCGCCGCGCGAAGAAGAAATGAAGAAGATGGAAAAGTATGCGGAGAAGACAGACTTTCCCATCATTGGTCCCGCGGCGGGATATTATTGTTATCAAATTGCGAGGATGATCAAAGCACGATCAGTGTTTGAAATGGGATCAGGATATGGATACTCTACGGCCTGGTTCGCAAAAGCGGTCAAGGAAACTTGTGCTGACGACCGAAGGGAGGGTCGAAGCAATGGCGGGGGAGTGGTGCATCACGTTGTCTGGGACGCGAAGCTCTCTGAAATGGCACGCGGCCATTTGTCCCGGCTTGGATACGATGGCATGATTCAATATCAGGTTGCGGAGGCCGTCGAGACACTGCGCCGAACGCCGGGTCCGTTCGATCTGATTTTCAATGATATCAACAAAGATGGTTATCCCTCCTCGCTGCCACTCATCAAGGAAAAGCTGCGCACAGGCGGTGTGTTGATTATTGACAATATTCTCTGGTCGGGACGCATCTTCGATAAGAATAACAAAGCCGAAGCGACCAAAGGCGTACGCAAATTCACGCGCATGATCACGCATGATCCGGATTGGATCGTTTCGCTGGCACCGGTTCGCGATGGCGTGATCGTTGCATATAAAAAATAGACGACGATTCTCAAAGCAAGTGTTGCGTGATTGCTTTCATAATCATGCGCGAATTATGCTGCCATAAACCATGATGTTTCAGACGATTTTAGTGCTGATACCCATATGCTTGTTGGCATTTTGGGCATGGATGTTCACGGACATGATGAAGAGTGATTACCTGTCCCCATGTTTTGTGACTTTCACAAATGGACGCGATTCAAAATTTGACTGGGGTGTGATGTTTATCTTCCTGAACATTGTCGCCGCGGTGTTCTATTACATCAACATATATAGAGAAAGACAGTTCGAAGAGAAAGTGACCAAAATAAAAAAGACGGATGGTTTTTACCCATCCGTCAAAACTTTCTGTTCCGGGAAGGAATGGCCTCGCACCTTCCTATCGTTTGGGGAACGTCTGCTTCAAAACCTATCAAAGCGTTTCGAGCATCTAAGGCACACCAATCCTTCCGGTGATGTGAATTTCAGGTGGGCTATCGATAACGACCTCCTTTCCTATATCCTCATCATACAACCGGTTTAGAAGAATTGCATTAAAAGCAACTAACAGATTCCTAAAAGAATTGTGTTGCTGCTCTTGATATTTTGCTGTTTCTCGAAATATGCGCTATAATAGAATTTGTCAGACAACTTTTCCAACAGGAGTCATACCAATGACCACAATCGATCTAACTATTGAAAAATCCCGCCGCGCGAACGCCATCAAGCGGGCAAAAGAGCGCAATATCATCATTCCCACCTACGCACAAATGAAGGATCCTTCGAAGATTCCTGCGAAGACTAAAGAGGAATTGAGGAAGA
>JBJKOR010000180.1:0-5093 GCA_046707185.1 Anaerolineales bacterium
ACCTAAAGTTGAGTTTCGGCACTTATGGGTAATCACCAGGTTTTTTTGTTATTGTGTTTCAGAAATTAGACAGGTAAAATCCCTGTCATCACTTTATAGGAGAGAGAATTATGTCAGAAGAAAAAGAATATGTTCCGCAGCGCGCCATGACGATTCAAGCCCATCCCGACGACCAGGAATTTTCCGTGGGCGGCACACTTGCCAAATGGTCGAGAGCCGGATGCGAGATCGTATCGGTAATCATCACCAACGGCGACTCCGGTGCCAATGATCCGAGTAAGGACGGTTCCTACAAACCCATTTTGGCTGAACTGCGTGAGAAAGAACAACGCGCCGCGAACAAAGTTCTGGGCGTGAAGGAAACGGTCTTCCTGCATTATCCCGATGGCGAACTCCAGCCGACCATTCCTTTGCGAAAAGAATTGACGCGCCTGATCCGCATCCATAAACCGGATGTGGTGTTGACCGGCGATCCCGAAGGCTGGTTCTTCGGCAACGATTATGTCAACCATCCCGATCATCGCGCCGCGGCGCAGGCTGCCTGTGAAGCGGTGTTTCCGTCAGCGGGGACGCGGCTCATTTTCCCGGACCTGTTGGCGGCGGGGTATGAACCGCACAACGTCAAGCGGCTGTACATCCATGAGAACGAAAAGGCCGACACGTGGGTCGATATCAGCGAGAGCATCGAAACCAAGATCGAAGCGCTGAAGAAACACGTCAGCCAGCTCGATACGCACGAGGTGGATAAATGGATGTACGAATGGGCGGAAGAGGCGGGCAAGGCAAAAGGCATCAAATATGCGGAGGCTTATCGCGTGATGATTTTGCAGGGTGAGGAAGATAAAGGTTAGGCAACTTCAAGGTATAAAATTGGTATATACAACTTGACTTTACTTATTCATTGTGCTATTTATTGATAAATTTCAACTGAGGTTTAAATGCACCGCGAACGTGTTTCCGAAAATGTATTCTGGTTCCAAAGCGAAGTCTATGCCCAGGTAACGGCGGGAGTGGTGGTAGGCCCGCAATGGGCGGTGGTGATCGATACGCTGGCGCTTCCAGACGAGACGCTCGGGATGCGTGAATTTATCGAACACGAACTCGCTGTACCTGTGCGCTATGTGATCAATACCCATTATCACGCCGACCATGCCTGGGGAAATTGTTTCTTCCCCGGTGCGACGATCATCGCTCATGAATTGTGCCGCACCCTGCTCGACCAGCGCGGGCGGCCGTCATTGGAAGCAGCGCAAAGGCAAAATGCCGCTCTCCGCCAAGTAAAGATCGTCTTGCCGCAAATGACGTTTGGCGCGGGCGAAATGAATTTGCGCGTTGGGAAGAAGAATTTGAATATCGTGCCGACCCCGGGCCACAGTACTGACGGCATCGCCATTTTGGTGGAAGAGGACCGCATCCTGTTTGCAGGCGATTCGTTCATGCCATTGCCCTACATCGTGGACGGTGATATCGACGAGAACGCGGCGTCCATTAAAAAGATCGGGCGCATGGGTTTGGAGAACATCGTTCAAGGCCACGGCGATATCATCCTGCGCGGCGAAATCGAGGCGGCGGTGAAGGAAAATCTCGCCTACATCACCAACGTCAAGAAGTACGTCAAAGCGGCGGCGCGGCGCAAGTCCGTTGACGAAGCCCTGGATGCAATCCGAATCGAATCGTGCGGGAAAAGCCGCGTCCACCTGGGCGGTCTCGCGGAAGGATTGCATAAACGCAACCTGCAAGCACTGATCAAGCAAGTGCGTAAGGAATAGCTTTACATCGAAATTCCAGCATAAAAAATCCTGCCCCATGATGGGTCAGGATTTTTTTTGTTCCGACTCGTTCGTCTCGCTCTTTTTCTTCCGCCACGGACGCCAGCCATGAAAGCGTTCACGTCCTTCCCTCAAGGCTTTGATGTTCGGACGCAAAGCCCACAGAAGGACAAAGAAGGTTATGACCCCGTACGCAATATACTGCCAGTGCGCTGTATACCCAAGATAATACAAACCGGCAAAGACGGCAGTAACCGTCAGGGAAATGCTGAGGGTCGTGAGTGAAGCATAGCCCACGCCAAAGAATATCAAAAGCGGGAAAGGCGTTGCAATAATGATCGGCCACCACAAGGGCCATAACAATCCAATCGCTCCGCCCGCGGTGGGAGCGCCTCCAGCCCCGCCGCGCAAATGGAGCTTTCCTCCTGAATGACGCTCTATAAGAAAGATCGAGTAATTATGTCCAAGCACAGCCGCGACCGGAGCAAGCACATCGATCCAAATGTTGGCGGTCAAGGTGCGAGCCAGCCAGACGGCCGCGATGCCTTTGAAAATATCGAACAATGCGGTGGCAATGCCGGCCCAACACCCTGCTGCGCGCATCGCATTCGTGCCGCCGGTCCGCCCGCTGGCCACCTGGCGTATGTCCTTGCCCGTTGCTAATCTTACGATCACGAGACCAAACGGAATCGCTCCCAAAGCATAAGCCAACAGGATCACACCAGCGTCAATAAATATTTGCATGACTACCTCTCATCACGGGCAAAGACTGTAACACATAATACTCATCAAGGTTGCTCGATTACCTTCAAGTTTACTTCTGAAACCTGTCCATTCCCGATCCAAAAGCCGCGCGCATTCCATTGGCCTTGCCTGCGCGACCACACAATTTGCGCAACGGCATAAGCCGCCTCGTCGATGTCGGTGGCGGAAACCGTTTCGGGTCCGGAAGGATGCGAATGGAAGATGCCGACGACTTCAAGGTCATGGGACTCGATCCAATCGAATGCCTTGAGCTGCTCCTCCGGATTCATCCGAAACCGCACTGGACTTTGGGCCTGGTTCTCGATCAACAAAACTATCTCAACCCGATTGTTTTTCCCTGCCAGCAACCCGCAGGCTTCCAGCGGTGCCTGGGCCTGGACATCCTGAAGCATCGTCTCCCAATGTTCGGGTTTGAGTCGTAATTCCATCATTGGAGAAAGATGGCCGCGATCCATGCCGCAATCAGGATGATGCCGGGTTCGAGCGCAGCCCTTCGCAAAGGAACATCTTCATTGAGGCCGGACGCCAACGTGATCAGAGCGTATAAAGGGCCAAGCACGATCAAGCCAAATTGCAAAGGCAAGACCGGCCAATAATGGATTCCAGCCGCGATTTGAGTGCATACCAACGCAATACCAAACGCCCATGGAAATTCCCAGTGGCTGCTCAGGCGCAGGTGAAGTGTGCGCAAAGCCACCGAACCCGTTGCAATAAAAACAGCCGGTGCAACAAGAAAGAGCCGCGTACTTGCTGTGCGCAATGCGATAATCAGCATGAGCAGAAGCGCGTAGGAAAGCGCGGTCAAGCCTGCGGAGGCAAAAGCGTACATGGGCGCGCCGCTATCGACCGAAATATATTCGGCGACGAACACGGAAACTAGAATCCCTGCGCCGACTCCCAAACCAATCCACCATGACGCGCCAAACGGCAGAATGTTCAGGCTGATGCCAATGATGAAAGCTGTCAACGTTGGCAACAGCCAATGTTCGATGGCATGTCCTTGCAATAAGGGATGATTGTGCAGCAACCAATTCATGCCGGTGGCGGTGAGGCCGGGCGCCATGAGAGTCATGATAGTGGTAAGAGTGAGTGGATAAGCCACGTAAAAACCAGGCAATTGAAATGTCAAGGTAAAGCCCGGCACATCGATTAGACGCGTCAGCACATAAGCCAAAAGAACCGCGGCGGTCAACAAGCCCACGCGGTTTCCATCCGGCAAAGAACGTTCTTCCTGCTGCATACAGTGATTTTACCCGATATAAACGATGGAAATGGTATGGTAGAATCAACAGGATATGAACTTAAAGAACGAAATCCAAACCCTTCCTCCGCCGCCTGGCATCATTGGTTCGCTCCGAACCGGGTTCGACACGATTGCGGCGCACATTACCGCGATTATTTTTCCCCTGGCGCTCGACCTGCTCTTGTGGCTTGGTCCGCACATCAGCATGGATAAATTGATTAAGCCGGTTCTGATCCAGTTCCAAAGCCTGGCCGCGAATGCGGGGATTTCTGCCAGCGACATCAAGAGCGCCATGGGAATATACTCCCAATTCTTCCAGCAGTTCAACCTGCTCAGCATCCTGCGGACATTCCCCATTGGCGTGCCAAGCTTGATGAGCGGCGAGTCGCCCACACTCTCGCCCTTAGGCAAGCCGACGACCTGGCAAGTCGACTCTGCCGGACACTTGATGGGCCTGTTATTCCTGTTTATAGTCTGCGGCTGGGTGCTTGGCGCAATCTATTTTCAGTGGGTCGCATCGTTGATTACGCCCGATTCCACCAAAACCGGACGCGCCATTTCACAGACGGTTCTTTATTCCCTGATTTGGTTCATCCTGGCCTGGATCATAGGAATGCCAGTTGGCATGGTGCTATATGTCCTCTTCGCAATCAACCCCCTGGTCGGTGAAGGCGCCTTGCTGATCCTGGGCTTTTTGTCCATGTGGCTGATTGTTCCGCTTTTCTTTTCCCCTTTTGGAATTTATCTCCACAAGCAAAATGTATTCGTATCCTTCCTGAGCGGTCTTCAGATGACGCGCTTTTCCCTGCCCGCCAGCAGTTTGTTCGTTTTGACAATGTTGTTGATTGGCTTTGGATTGAACTTTTTGTGGGCCATCCCGGCAAGCGATTCGTGGCTTGCATTGGTTGGCATTCTTGGACACGCTTTCATCGTGACGGCGCTGTTGGCATCATCATTCGTTTTCTACCGCGATACCACGGTGTGGCTGCAAACCGTATTGGAAAAATTGCGCGCCGCCACGCCGACAACACAAGCATAAATCTCACGTTTTCGCGAGCAGATTGTTTCTGTTGGAATGGACAACCTCGCAACGTATGGCATAGAGGATTAAATGGCTGAAAAGAAAGAATCGGAAAAAATAAACTACGATGTTGGTTCCATTCAAGTGTTGGAAGGCATCGAACATGTCCGCAAACGCCCAGGCATGTATGTAGGCGGCACGGACATCAAGGCCTTGCATCATCTCGTTTACGAAGTTGTCGATAACGCAATCGATGAGGCATTGGCCGGTTATTGCACTTCGATCAATATTACGA
>JBJKOR010000181.1:0-9419 GCA_046707185.1 Anaerolineales bacterium
GCTCAGGACGAACCACGGCGTCCCTTGGATACCGGCGGCCTTTGCATCCTTTCCATCCTGATTGACTTGATTGAGATATTTCTGGCTGCTATAACAGGAATTATAAGCGCCCATATCCAGCCCAACGCTCTGTGCAATGGCCTGCAGGCGGCGTGCTGTGAAGGAAATACCGTCCGCTTCGCCAAGGTCATTGGTGTACAACGCATCGTGCATTTGCCAGAACTTATTCTGGTCCGCCGCGCAATAGGCCGCCTCCGCCGCGTCCCTGGACTCGGTGTCCGTGCCGCCGGTGACACTATTGGCGTTATCACTGACCCAGTTGCCTGCCGAACGATACGTGTAAAGAACCTTTCCTGTTGTAACATAAGTATCGATAATCTGGGGTTCGGTGGTCGTCCAGAAATCCTTACAGTAAGGACACTGGTAATCCGCGAATTCAGTCAGCGTGACCGGCGCCTTGGGATCGCCTGTGGAGTTACGATTTACATTGGGGCGAGTCCGTGCCTCGGCTTTCTGAATCGAGGCAACCGGCTTCAACTGTGGATTAATAAGAACAAACGCGATGAGCAGCGCGCCGACAGCAATCACGCCGATCCAAATCCAGCGATTACGCAGTTCAGTGCGACGACGCTTTTCACGAAATGCCTGACGCTTACTCGTCCCTTCTCGACCTTTTTTGCTCATTGATTCACCTCAAATAAAAGATTGGCGTGCATTTTCCCATGTTCACAGGCTTTTGTCCAGAAGAATGAGTGAACACTTATTTCTTTTTCAGTTGCCCATCCAGCCAGTCGATCATCGTTTTAATCACAGCGGCTTTTTCGATTTCGTTGTGGACCTCATGATACATTCCGTTCCACGGCTTCCACGTGACCATCTTGCCCGCGCGCTTTGCGAACTCCGCGCTGGCATCGAATGAAATAATGTGATCTTCGCTGCCGTGCATCAACAAAAGCGGTCGCGGAAATTCCGCCGCATGCTCCAAGGCCCACAATCCAGATTCATACATGCTCACGAACAATCTGGCTGAAATCTTCGAATGCACGAGTGGGTCGTGAACATACGCCTCGCCAATGCTGGAGTCGTGAGAAAGTGCGTTGGCATCCAGGCCGGAATCTTGAATGAATCCCGGCGCAAGATGGTTCATCAGTCTGCCCAGCGCGACTTGTATTGCAGGCGGATCAAACGCCAACTTTAGCCATGAGCCAGTGGCGATCACGCCCACCACGTCCGGCTTGCGCCGCAGGCAAAAGTTAAGCACCTGATTCCCGCCCATGCTGTGGCCGTACAAAAAGCGCAGCACACCGGCATAACGCTTTTCGATCCATGCCAAAAAATCAGCAATATCATCCATCATGGCATCATAAGACGGCGTATGGCCGCGTGCTCCGTTGGAGTTGCCGTGTCCGCGCAGGTCGAAGCCGGCCAAGGCAAAACCGGCTTCGCAAAATGCTTCGCCCACATGGGCATAGCGGCCCGTGTGTTCCCCATGGCCGTGGATCAATGCCACAACAGCCCTGGGTTGTTTCTCCGGCTCCCATCCTTGAACGTAGAGCTTCAATCCATCTTTGCTTTGTAAACTCGATTCAAAATATTTCATCTTTTATCTCGTTATTGTTGAATTACATTTCCAACTTCAAAACGACAATACGGCTCACCTTTGGCCATGCAGTGTGTCTCGACGATCTCGTGTTGATGGCCGGTGGCCCAAGCCACGGCTTCGCCAATCGAACCAACGTATAGATGGCAAATCGGAGCGGCGCTCTTACGTCCATGACATATGGCGCAGGTGGCTTCCACATAAGCAATCTTGTCGCCGCTTTCATCCACCCACGCATCCACTTGCGGATTGGTCTTCTTCAATGCCCCGATCATGCTGTTCAAAATGAACTTGATGCGCTGTTTCTCCGGCAGGAGTTTCAACGCTGTCCCGGCAACGCCCAACAGGGCAGATTGTTCACGTATCGCATATTGGAAAGAAGCCTTGCCGATTCTGCGCAACATGCCGCGTCCCCCGCGCCCATAGAACTCTTCGATGGCCTGATTGAATTTGGCGTACTCGATAGCTTGAATACCCGGCTTCAAATCTTCCGGCGGAAAATTGCCGATGAAGCGTTCGAGGCTGCTCGCCCGCAGCACGGCATTGAGCCCGTTCTCGCCCATGACTTCCTCGGCCGCGACCAGCGCCTGACGTACCAACGTATTGACAATAACAGCATCATCTCGTTGTACCATGATCATTCTCCTGAAATCGATACACAGGGTATTGTTCCCCTGTACGGCGAAAACCAATTTTTTCGTATAAAGATAAGGATGCGGAATTATCCGATTGCGTATTGACCGTAATACGCGAGAGCTGTGCACGGCTGACATTGGCCATCAGCTCACCGATCAACGCAGATGCAATCCCGCGTCCATGCGCTTCAGGCCGGACAGCGAGGCGGGCGAGGTGCGCCCCAAACGGATTCCCGGTGGAAAGCTGATACCCCACCACACCCGAATCATTTTCTGCCACTGAAGCATAGAGCACCTGCGAAAACGCTTTATTCAATGCCGGTAATGAATTCTGCCAAAGCGGTTCAAAAGCCGCGCTGTCCACATCGACCACGCGCGGCAAATCATCAGGGATCATCGGGCGCAGTCGAATTCCCGCAGGAACCGCTTGCGGCACGAACGGCTGGCGATCCCATTGAAGCATCATAACGCTCTGAGTAAATACAAACCCAGATTCGAGGAGGATGGATTCGAACCACGGCTGCATGGCAATTGCCGCGATGGTTGCATCTCCGGATAAAGCCATTTCATACCGCGCCGCCTCCCATAACGAAAGCCAGGCCGAGGTCCCGGAAAGATTCGAATCAAAGGCAAAGAGTCGAATCCAAAATATCGAGGGCGGGTCTGCTGGACAAGCCAAGGCCGCCGCAATTCTCCCTTCTTTTTCAAGGACGAAGAACGGCTGTGCCCCAAGCCACTCCAAGGGAGCGCGCCAATCCAAATGACGGTGAATTCGTTGCTCAAAGAAGAGGAGGTCGGCAATCTGCCGTTCGTCCGCAGGGACCGCCGGGCGGATCTGCAAATGAACGTCGATCATCTCTGCACAAAACGAATGAGCGCGCGCAGAATGCGATCGAAGAGGGACGGGTGTTGTTTGGCATCCAGGGAGCCAACCATTTTGAAAACGGACTCGGTAACCTTGCCGCGTTTCAGCTTGATGGCCGCCGCGGATTTGAGTACCATGGCGCGCAGGTCGC
Organism: Anaerolineales bacterium; assembly: GCA_046707185.1. Lineage (GTDB taxonomy): Bacteria > Chloroflexota > Anaerolineae > Anaerolineales > Villigracilaceae > Fen-1038. Next base: position 3,252 of record JBJKOR010000181.1, read on the forward strand.
CTTCATCTGCTTCAGCGAAGACGGAGGCGGAATGTTCATAAGCAGCCAAGGCTTCATCGAATCGTTTCAGAGCTTCGAGCGCGGCGGCTTGATTTCCAAGCGCCATGCCCTGGCGTTTCAAATCGCCTGCTTTTGCAAAGACCTCGTCCGTTCCAAGCGCGGCATCCAACGCCTTCTGCGCCTCGTCCAATTGCAGCAACGCAACACTGAGATTGTTCTTGGCTTCTGCGGCGTTCAGATCATCGTGTGCGGAAGTGTATGACTCCGCTGCCGTGCGGAACGAATCAGCCGCTTCTTCCAACTGACCTGCTTGAAAGGCTTGCTTGCCTTGTTCGTTCAGGGTTTGAGCATCGGTATTTGTCATGGGTTCCTACAAAGTAATATCCAAAAGGCCTTCAGCCACGGAACGCAGTTTTTCCGTGGACAAGGAACTGAGCTTAAGCGCCAGTTCGAGATATGGCCGATTGACCGGCTGGCAGACAAAATTCTGTAATTCCCTGGGAAGCTCGAGGAACTGCTGAATGCCCTTTTGATCGTTCATCCACTGCCCGATGGGGCCGCTCTCGTCGAAGAACGTTTCGACGCGGCTGCCCAACGCGGTAGCCAACACTTCCAGTTCCGGCAACGGAATCGGACGTTCGCCCAATTCGTAGGCTTTGAGCCGCGCTCCGCTGATGCTGGTCTCCCGAGATAGGGCTTTGATCGAAATGCTGGCATCGTTCCGCCGCTGGCGCAACAGTGCGCCGATCATGCGCTGGCGGACTTCAACAAGGCGCGGCAGGTCAAACGGCTCGGCGGCAGGCGCCTCATCAGAAATGGAGGATTGACTCCAAAAATGATGGATGGGCAACTTGAGGTAATAAACCAGGGTTTCCAGTTCAGGGAGCGAAGGCGCGCGCCGGCCCTCCTCGTAGGAGCGGAAGATGCTTTTCGTTACACCGACCGCTTCGGCGCATTCACCGATGTCGCGGCGTGAGGCCAAACGCGCGTCCCGAATCAAAACGCCCAATTTTTTCATGCGAAGAGTGATTTGAGAATGAGTATCCATACAATCCTCGGATAGCGCTAATTATAGCAGAGAACTTCCTTGAGGCTTTCAACCGTGTCTTTGAATGCTCATTGCACAGCCAGGCGCTGACTGGCAACAAGCTCGACCATTTGCTTTGCCATATCCTTGAAAATAATATCGGGAGTACCGCCTGGAAATTTCTCCAAGAAAGGCAAGTGTTGATTATTTGCAAGAGCAAAGTTGCTGCCCAAGTATGGCATCGATGTTTTGATCGGCAGCCCAATGGTTTTCTCTGCCTCAGTCTTGGACAATCCCTCCAGCCCTACAGCACGATTTAGGATGGCATAGACGGAGGGTGCCTGAACGCCCTGGTTATGTAAATATTCCCAGACGGTTTTGGTCAAGTCAACGGTACTCAGGTCGGTGCTGACAATCAAAGCGATCAGGCTGGCGCGTTGGATAAGCGGCAGGCTGATTCGCGAAAGCGAACGGCCCAGGTCGATCATCACATAATCATAGGCAGCCAGCAAGGCATCCACGATATCGTCGATTGCCCCAACGTTGAGACGGTTTCCCGATGCAGGGTCAGGTGACCCGGCCAGCAAATGGAAACGCCATTTGGCTTGTTCCTCGAGCACGCTTTGAAGGAATTTAGGGGTAATCATATTGGCTGGCATATCCGCGACCGTGATCAGATTTTGTTCGCCCCGATAACCGATGATATCGGCAATGGAACCGATCGGCAAAACCAAATCCACCACGGCAACATGGGTTTCAGGCTTGCTTTCTACAATGTTCGTGGCGATATTCGCACACAGGGAAGAGGTACCCGTTCCGCCTTTTGCGCTTAGAAAAACAATCAGCCGCCCCCCGGGGGGCGAGGCGGGAACCGCGGCGCGTCCAGATAAATGGTTCGTTGTTTTGATCAGCAATGGCATGACCTCGGCGGACTTGACCATATATGCAGCGTAACCCGCATCCTGGCAGGTACGGGCGCGCGTTGGATTCAGATCACTGCTGAGGGCAATCAAAGGCGTGCTGGCTGTGCGTAAGTCCTGTCGAAGGCGCAGGGCCAATTCTTCCCCGGCCAAATCGGATAATACCGGATCAACGATAATCAAACCAGGACGGTCCCGCAGGGCAACAATCAACCCTTCTTTTCCAGAGGCAGCCTGCAGAATTTGATATTCCTCCTTTTGTAATGCCGCACCTACAAAATTGCGGCTGGCGGCATCCGCATCAACAATAAGAACTTTATTACCAGCCATACGACACCTTCCACCTTCAGATTTCGATGGGTGGCATCAAATACCCCAGCCCTGAACGCGTAACGATATGCCTCGGAGCGTGAGGATCGGCTTCAAGTTTCTGCCGCAAACGTGCAATACTGACCCATAATATTTCCTTATCGGTTTTATATTCGGGGCCCCAAACGCTGGTCAAGAGATCCTCGGCCGTGAGGATGTTGCCGATATTATGAGCAAACTGCAGAAGCAAACGATACTCGGTTGCCGAAAGAGATACGGCCTTATCATCACACCAGACTTCCGCGCGGGCAAAATCGATCTTGAGATTTCCGTGAGTGAAGAAGCGCGAACCGCCATTCTCGGTAGGCGGCTGGGCGCGGCGCAAGACAGCGCGGACACGCGCCAACAGCTCCGTGGCAGAGAATGGCTTGACAAGGTAGTCATCCGCCCCAAGGTCGAGGCCTTTGACGCGGTCCTGTTCCTCGCCCTTGGCCGTCAACATGATGATCGGCACATTCGAGAATTGACGGATACGCTGGCAGGCGGCAAAGCCGTCCAGACGCGGCATCATAATATCCAGCAAGACAAGATCAAAAGGATGCGCCGAGAAGATATCCACAGCTTGTACACCGTCTGCGGCGGTAACAACCGTGTATCCCTCGGTGTTCAGGTTGACCTCCAAGAGATGAAGGTATCGAGGCTCGTCATCCACAATGAGAATGCGTTTGGACATATCGTTCTCCTTTCCGTGAAAGAGAATTAAGGCGTCGAGCTGAGAGGCAACTCAATAAAAAAGGTGGTACCTTGATCCATAATAGACTCTGCCCAAATCTTACCAAGATGCGCCAGAATTATCTGTTTGCATATATAAAGGCCAAGCCCGGTGCCGGTGACGCCCTCTCTGGGCACACGATAGAAACGTTCGAAAATAAACGGAAGATAACCCTCAGAGATGCCGGGGCCTTTATCGCTAAAGACGACGCGCACGCTCTTTTTATTGCGCTCCATACGGATTGTCAGCGGGGATCCGGGAGCATATTTGATCGCGTTGATGAATAGATTCTCGAAAACCTGTGAAAGCCGCACGCCGTCGCCAAGGATGGGCGGGATCTTTTCGAAATCCAAGTCTACGTGGAGACCCGGTTGATGGACCTGCACACGTGTGGCGACATCCTGGATCAAGGCATCCAAGCGCAAAGGCTGGAATTTGAACTGAATGGTTTTACTCTGGAGGCGGGCAGACTCGAGCATGTTCTCGATGAGTTGAGCCAGACGATCCGCCTCCTCATCGATGATGACCAGGAATTCGCGCTGAGTGTTCTCATCCCAAGTAGTGTCCTGACGAAGCAGGCTGGTGCTGTAGCCTTTGATAAAGCCAAGCGGCGTACGAAGCTCATGAGAGATCGTCGAGACAAAATCATCTTGCAAACGCATTTGGCGCTGCACCGATTCAAGTTCAACATGCGCATCCTTCAACAACTTGCGCTCGAGCAGGGAAGTTGTCCATAGTGAAATCAGCGAGGCGAGGCGGATATGTTCCTCGGAATAGGCCGGCCCCGCAAAGCGGACAAAAACCATTGCTCCTTCAAAGTGGCTGCCGATCTGAAGAGGCAGGCCAATCAAATAGGGCAAATCGAGGCGTGTCGAATTTTGATTCGGCTCCGGAGTTTCGATTAGGATTTCCTTCTTTTCGAGGACATGTCCTGCAATTTGTTCCCCCCAACTCGCGTCGGCTTCCGCACTCTTGCCGCGGCCCACCGCCCGCGCATACATCACTTCCAGGCTGTTGACCTGCGGGTCGAAAACATAAACGGCAACGTTATCATAAATGAATTCGCCGCGCATGGACGCCAGAAGATTATCCAGACCATCTTTCCAATTTCCGGAGCGTATCGCGGATTGCAGCATGAAATGGATACGCGAGAGCGTGTATGTATCCAGCGGGGCTTGAGGGGTCACATCACTTTTCTTTCACCACCGTCAGAAGTGGAAATTTGAACGTAGTGCCTTTGCCTTCCGCCGATTGAACGTTGAGCAGGGAACCGTGGGCTTCGACGATTTGCCGCACCAGGGAAAGGCCGAGTCCGGTGCCGCCCACTTTGCGCGTGGATGAATCGTCGAGCTGGTGGAACGGTTCGAAAATCTCCTGCAAACGGCCCGCAGGAATACCAATGCCCGTATCGGTCACCGAAATCATCACCAAATTGGCACCTTCTTCTTTTAGACTAAGGACAACATGTCCGCCGGAGGGCGTGAACTTAACAGCATTATCCAAAAGCTGATTCAATACCCAGCCAATCTTTTCCGAGTCACCCTGGACAAAGGGTAGGTTCTCGTCCACCACGGCATGCACTTCCACCCCACGCGCTTCGCCTTTTTGCGCGGCCGCATTAGCCGATAGATTCCCAATGCGGGCAATATCGATCGCTTCCTGCTTCATGCTCATTTCGCCGCGCGAAGCCAGCGAGAACATGATCAAATCCTCGATCATGCTTTCCAGCTTTCCCGCTGACCTCTGGCTGACGGCCAGGGCGTGGCGCTGTTCCTCGGTCAGGGATCCAAGCGATTCGGTAACCATCAATTCGAGGTAGCCTTTGATGTGTGTTAGGGGAGTGCGCAACTCATGGGAGATGTTGGCAACGAAATTCGCTTTCATCTGGCTCAGCTCGCTCAAGCGCTGCAGGGCCTCTCGCAATTCCGTGGTCCGCTCCTGGACGCGCAATTCCAGGTTTCGATTGGCAGCCTTCAAAGCGGAACGCAGCTGGATGATCTGCTCCGTTACCGCCTCGTCCAAGGTCCCCCGGTCTATCAGCTTCAGATCGATCAACACTTGGCCAAGCAAACAACTTTTGCCATGCTCGAGTTGGTCTTGTTGATAAGCCAGCGCCTTCTGCAAATCTGTTTCGGAAACATGCCCGGATCGCACGAGCGCGTCTCCCAATCGCGGAACCAACATTTCGGGTGAAAGCTGCAACTTTGATTGTGCCATGAACAGCCTCCTATGCCTGCCACACCCAATTGCCGCCTATCATTGTGGCAAAGGATCGAAAATCTCTCACTTCTTCAGGATCACAAGTAAACGGATCTTTTTCCAGGACAATCAAATCTGCCAGATAACCTCTGGCAAGTTTCCCCATGCGATTTTCAGCATACGCCGCATACACTGCTCCAGTCGTGAATCCCTCGATGGCTTCCTGCATGGTTAAGCGCTGTTCAGGATGCCAGCCGTCCGGACCCGGCAAGCCATCTGCGCCTCGGCGCGTGACCGCCGCGTGGATTCCCAAAAATGGGTTGGGCGACTCAACCGGCGCGTCCGACCCGAACGCCAGATGTGCGCCCGCCTCGAGTTGAGTCCGCCACGCATACGCCAGTGCGGACCGTTCGCCCCAATATTTATCCGCCATCGACATATCCGAAGTGGCGTGGATGGGCTGCATCGAAGCGACCGCATTGAGTTCGCCGAGACGCGTGGCATCATCGGGGTGAAGTACTTGCACATGTTCGATTCGATGACGCAAGGCAGGCAATCCCTTTTTCCTTTCATAAGCGCGTAATTGTTCGTACGCATCCAACACTTCATGATTGGCGCGGTCGCCAATGGCATGAACGCTCATGCCCAGGCCAACATCCGCGGCATGACGGCCAAGCTCGAAAAGTTCCTCGCCATCCATGTTTAAGATACCGCAATTCTCAGGTTCATTCAAGTAGGGTTGGAACATCGCCGCCGTATGCGGACCCAATGCACCGTCCATGAAAACTTTGACCGAACCCACGCGCAACCAGTCATCGCCAAAGCCGGTACGAAGTCCAAGCTCAAAAGCGTGGTCAAGAAGTTCAACAGGAATATTTTTTGTGACGCGCAGCTTCAATTTTCCTTCCGCATGAAGTTGCTGGAGCGCCATGAAACTCTCG
>JBJKOR010000182.1:0-7256 GCA_046707185.1 Anaerolineales bacterium
CAAGAAAAACAATTGGCTGGCATGTTGGAGGTTTCGCCTGAATTGAAAAAGTGCTATGAACTGAAAGAAGCCTTTCGCACTTTGCTCAATGCGGACCTCACGCCTAAAGCCGCTGAAAAACGATTGCATCGTTGGATCAACCAAGCCGAAGCCCTGCTCCAGGTTTTCAGCACACGATATTTGATCCGCGGCAGTTGGTGCAATCGTACCTGCATGGTTGAGCATATTATCGGGAGCAAGCAAGAATACAATCAACGCTATGCGCATCCTTTCGACTGGCAATGGACCTGTCGCGATTTCCGTTATTGGCTCAACAACACTCCTGGTTTAATTCGTTGCAAAACTTAGCTAGTTCGCGTCCAAGAAATCCCCTTGACGGGGCAGTACGGCGCGTTTTTTCGGCTAAATTCGAGACTGTAGCAACCGTACCGACGCGCATTTTAGTATAATTTGACTATACAAATGTCGAGATTTTTGCACAATTTTCTTCTTCAAACCGGCACAAAGCTCGAGAAATTTTTCCAAAATCTTCCCAAAACTGGCTGGTTGTCAATTCATAACTCAAACAAGCCGAGAATTGGCCTTTTGTGCCTTTATTATCGGTAGTCATGCTACAGTGTCGAAAAATCACGGAAAATATCAGAGAGCCTGACTGTTTCAAATTTGGTAAATTGACTGGAAAGAGATGCGTCTTGCAAACCCCTGATGAATTTGAGATCAGGTCACCAAGGTTACCAGATCCAATCCCTCCGCAAGATGATTTCCGGGTAGTGGGTCGCGCTACATGATGAGTAAGGCGAAAAATGCCCATTATCATTTACCCAAACCCACCACCGAAAAAACGAGTACATCAGTGTCATTTTAGCGGAGCACGAAGACGCCGTAATTCATGCCTGTTCTTTCCCAACCATTCACTTGGACGCGAGTGAATTCGAAGAGCTTTGGAATGCCCAGCGAATATTCATCGAGGGAACCGAGATTGACAAGCATTCTCATCGTTCGAACGTAATGAAGGTGGGATCAGATAGCCGATAACGGGGATGCCAATCCCTGCGCCAATAAAACCGCTGATTCCTGCCACGACAGCTTTAATAAAACCTCGCCGAGTAAGCCGACCTTTCATGGATGCCTCCAATTCCATCATACCCTTCCTGCGTTTACGTGTCTTGCGCCAGACTGCTGATTAAACCGATAGGCAGAATTGCCTATTGTGGAATGCGCTATGCGGCTCTCGAGTCTTACTCCCAAATTTCATATAATGGTCACATCTGAGACAATCATGAGCCAGCTTTCCCCATTTCTCAAATTAAATTGCACATGTGACGAGACATCTCAGCGCTCGAGCCGCATTCTTGTGCAAAATGGACTGCGCGTAATGCAGACATTCGATCTTCATGACGCGCGTCATGAACTGGATGATTGCTCATGTCCGTATCATGGAACGAGCAAATGTGATTGCCAGATGATAGTTTTGCTGGTTTATGGCGAAGCAACCAAACCGACTACCTTGATCCTGCATGGAAATGGCGGGCAGACTTGGCTTTCCTTTGCCGATAATCCATCGCAGCACGAAGAACCGACGATCCGGTCAAGGATTGAACAAGCTCTTAAAACCATCTGATGAAAATGGGTTTATCATAAAGGTATGTCTAACGCTACAATGCAGAACGCCCTGCCAGCATTGTCCGGTCATTCCGGTGAAGAGCCGTCACATCGCTGGTATCAAATCTTCATTATTGTATATGGTTTGTGGATCTGGCTGCCGTGGCTGGCGCCTCTTTTCATGCACATCGGATGGCATGAAGCAGGCAGGACGATTTATTTCATTTATTCCTACTTTTGCCACCAATTGCCAGAACGATCCTTTTTCTTCTTTGGTCCAAAAACCATGTATTCCTTACCAGTAATTCAATCTGCCTGGCAAAACACATTCAACCCGCTAATCCTACGTAAATTTATTGGAAACCAAGCAATGGGTTGGAAACTCGGCTGGTCAGATCGCATGGTTTCATTTTATGGCAGCACGTGGTTGTTCGCGCTCGCTTGGTGGCCACTCCGTCGCAAAATCAAGCCGTTGCCATGGTGGGGATTTGCCCTCTTGCTCCTCCCGATTGTCTTGGATGGCGGCACGCACATGCTCAGTGATATAACCGGCGGGATCGGACAAGGTTTTCGTTATACCAATCAGTGGCTGGCACTGTTGACACATAATGCTTTTCCCCCAACTTTCTATCTGGGTGATGCACTCGGATCATTCAATTCGTGGATGCGCCTCATCACCGGAGTTCTGGCCGGGCTTGGCATCGTTTGGTTTGCCTTCCCAATTATCTTCCAGTCTCAAGCCTTGACGCAGGAATTGGATCAATTGAACTATGACAAAGTCCTCAAGCAAATTAAAAACGAAAATCAAAGTTCTTCTGGCAGATGACCACCACATCGTCCGCGCCGGGGTTCGTCAACTGCTCGAAAGCGCAGACGATATTCGGGTGATTGCAGAAGCAGGGGATGGCGAAGAGGCGCAGTCGCTCATCCAAAAACATAAGCCGGATGTCGCCGTGCTCGATATTCAAATGCCAAAGATGAGCGGCATCGAAGTCACACGCTGGGTACGTGCTCACATCCCGGAAGTCGGTGTGTTGATCCTGACCGCCTACGATGATGATCCGTACGTAATGGCGGTTTTGCAAGCCGGGGCAAATGGCTATGTACTGAAAACCGGACAAGCCGATGAACTGATCCAGGCAGTGCGCGATGTGAATGAAGGCAAGTCTGCGCTCGACCCGAACATCACGCGCAAGTTGATGTCCAATCTTTTCAAAGGACCTGATACAACGAAGGTTGAGCAGCTTACAGATCGCGAGTTGGATGTTTTGCGATTGGCAGCCAAAGGATATACAAACAAGGCTATCGGCGTTCAGTTGAACATCAGCGACCGCACCGTGCAGGGACATCTTGCACATGCCTTTGCCAAATTGCAGGCTAACAGCCGTACCGAGGCTGTGATGCGCGCCGTTTCGTTTGGATGGATTTCGCAGGATACCGGCCAGATCTCTGAAGAATGAAAAAGCATGTTCCTTTGTGGCACGGCTTTACCGCTCAACTTTTTTTAGTTACGATTCTGCCGCTGACCTTACTCCTGCTGGTGATCGCGCTGGGTAGTGTGTATCTTCATCAACAGGACATGCGTACGCTTGTTGGTGTGCGTGATAAACGAGCGGTCCAGGCAGCAGCAGTCGCGATGAACGCCGAGCTGCATCACCGCGCCGCTACTATCTCTGATATTGCTGCACTTGTGGCCGCGAAAAAAGACTTCGCATTTTCTGATTTAACAAATAAAAGTGAGGATGTCGCCAATGACTTCGATGGCGGGCTGGCTCTGCTCGACTTGAACAGCAAGCATATCGTGGGCACATCGCGCCCAACCGGGCTTTGGGGCTGGGTGCTCCAAAACAAATCCTCGATTACGCTCGCTTCCTCATCCACCTCCCAGCCGGTCTTTTCATCTCCCTTTCTTGATCCCAACTCGAAGCGGACATTTGTGGTTCTTTCGATGGTTTCCTCGAATGGATTAACCGTTGCCGGAGCATTTTCACCGGAAGTGCTTGCGAAGGAAACGCTCTCCGCCTCCTATCCAGCCAACGCGCATATTTCCATCTATCTGGTGGATTCTGCACGCCAAATGCTCTTTGTAAGCGGTGCGCATGCGCTCAACCCACTACCCTCTGATTTTGCAGGTGTAAGTGAGGCTTTGAACGCTCAAAGTGGAATTGCCTATGTTCAACTGGATAATGCCGAACATGTGGTGGCTTATGTGCCTATCTCCTCCGTCCACTGGGCGCTGCTCTCTGATGAATCATGGGAAGCAGTTGTAAGCCCTTCGCTGCAGGTAACGCAAATGGCGCCGTTGGTGCTTGTGCCTGCATTTCTTCTTGCGCTAATTGCATTGTGGTTTGGAGCGCGGCGGATTGTTCAGCCGCTGCAACGCTTGGAAGCCAAGGCTGCCGCGCTAGCCTGGGGCGATTTCAGTGCCATCCAGGAACCGGTTGGGGGGATTTCCGAAGTTCAGCACCTACAAATGGAGTTGGAAGAGATGGCTCGCAAGGTGCAGACTGCCCAAAACGGATTGCGTGATTATATCGGTGCCATTACCACAGCACAGGAAGAGGAACGCGAGCGTCTGGCGCATGAACTACATGATGACACAATCCAAGCAGTCATTGCGCTCAAACAGCGCGTGCAGCTCGCTCAGAAATCCATCAAAACCCAAAGCGGACATCAGGCATTAAATGAACTTGAGACACTTGCTGAACAGACCATTGAGAATCTGCGCCGATTGACGCGCGCCCTGCGTCCGATCTATCTCGAAGACCTTGGCCTCGTCACCGCGCTGGAAATGCTGGCACGTGAAACGAGTCGGTCCAATCACCTTGAAATTGATTTCCAAAAACGCGGACAGGAACAGCGTTTGCCTGGCGAAGTGGAATTGGTTTTCTACCGCATTGCACAGGAGGCTTTGAATAATGTCGTCCGCCATGCAAAGGCAAGCCAGGCTTCTTTGCAAATTACTTTCGACAGAGTTGATGTCAAACTGGAAGTGAGTGACGATGGCATTGGTTTCCAAGTCGCGAACAGCCCCACGGATTTTGCGCCCAGCGGGCATTTTGGTTTGCTGGGGATGCACGAACGCGCCGAATTAATCGGAGCCAGGCTGAACGTCCAAAGCGAAGCGGGAAAAGGCACGCGCTTATCGGTTCGATTGGCGATACCATCCGTTTGAGCACTTGTGCCGATCATCGGATAGGCCATTTGGCTTATGGGGGGACAGGCGAAATTCTTCTGGAAAATGGTGTAGGATAGTCATACACTGATCACATCAATGGAATTGGAAGGTGAAATATGAAAATCCACGATCCTGTTTGTGGAATGGAAATCGAATCCCAAAGCGCGTTCGCAAAGCGCGAACATGTGGGGCAAACATTCTATTTTTGCTCACAATCCTGTGTGGAGCAATTTGATGCCGCGCCCGAAAAGTACATCCAAAAGGAACAGCTGCTGCCCGGTTCTGCCACGACTGGCTTCAATCCCGCGCTGGCCAGCCCGCTGCAAATAGAACTCTCCATCCCCGACCTGGACTGCGCCACCTGCGTCCGGACGGTGGAAGGCGTGCTGGGAGAGACTCCCGGCGTCCAAGCGGCGCACGTCAATTTTGCAACCACCAAGGCGCACGTGACTTATGATCCCAAATTAGTTTCTCTGGCTGACATGCAGAAGGCCATCAAGAAATCTGGCTATACCGTGGGTGGGGCAACCACCAAGATCGGGATCAAGGATTTGCGCTGCGCCTCCTGTGTCACTTTCATCGAAGAAAGCCTGCTTGCCACTCCCGGTGTGATCCGTGCCTCGGTCAACATCTTGACCCAGCAGGCGGAGGTCGAATATGTGGCTGGTGCGACCACCCTTCGTCAGTTGCGCAAGGCTATTGAAGAAGTGGGTTATCAAACGGAGGCGCAGCCGCGTGAGGCTGCTCCGGAAGATGCCGAGCAGGCTGCCCGTCAAGCCGAATACCTTGGCTTGCGCAATCGTTTCATCTTTTCCAGTGTGCTGGCGGCTATCGTCCTCTTGCTGACCTTTGGAGAGTTTCTGCCCCTGTTGAATTCCGTCCCACGCGGGATCGCCTGGGTCCTGATGTTCGTTCTGACCACTCCCGTGTTATTCTGGGCGGGCAGCCGTTTTTTTGTGGGGGCTTGGAGCGCCTTCCGGCATCATAGCGCCGACATGAATACGTTGATCGCCCTGGGTACCGGCGCGGCCTATCTCTATTCGACGGTCGCCACCTTCCTGCCCGGCTTATTGCCGGAAGGCTTGCGCTCTGTTTATTTCGACACGACCTCCATCATCGTCGCCTTGATTCTGTTGGGCCAGATGCTCGAGGCGCGTGCCAAAGGACAGACCAACGAGGCCATCCGCAAGTTGATGGGATTGCAGGCCAAGACCGCCCGCGTCGTGCGAGACGGTCAGGAGGTTGACATCCCGTTGGAAGAAGTGCTCGTCGGGGACGTGATCATTGTCCGACCCGGTGAGAAGGTTCCGGTGGATGGCGTCATCCTGGAAGGAAAGTCAGCAGTGGATGAGAGTATGATCACCGGCGAATCAATGCCCGTCAGTAAATCTGCTGATGATGAAGTGATCGGCGCCACCCTCAACAAGACCGGTTCCTTCCGTTTTCGCGCGACCAAAGTTGGCAAGGATACCGCCCTGAGTCAGATCATCCAGTTGGTGCAACAGGCACAGGGTACGAAAGCGCCCATCCAGCGCATGGCGGACGTGATCTCGGGTTACTTCGTCCCAACCGTGATCCTGGTCGCCATCTGGAGTTTTGCTATCTGGTTCATCTTCGGCCCCCAGCCGCAGTTCGTCCACGCCCTGGTCACGGCGGTGACGGTGTTGATCATCGCCTGTCCGTGTGCCTTGGGGCTGGCCACGCCCACCTCGATCATGGTGGGAACCGGCAAAGGCGCTGAGAACGGCATCCTGATCCGTTCGGCGGAAGCTTTGGAGACTGCCCATAAATTGGATGCCATCGTCCTGGACAAGACTGGCACAATTACCAAAGGCAAGCCTGAACTGACGGATATAGCGATCAGTGAGCAGTTATCAGTGAACAGTAAAACTGGTGACCGATCACTGAGCACTGACAACTTACTGCGCCTGGCCGCGTCAGTGGAAAAATCCTCTGAACACCCGTTGGCGCAGGCCATTGTAGACGGCGCCAGGGCGCGCAACCTGGAATTAGCGGATGCCGAGGATTTCGAGGCCGTTCCCGGCCACGGTGTACGCGCCAAAGTGGATGGTTATCAGCTGGCCCTCGGCAACTTGAAGATGATGAATGAAGACGGCATTGCTTTGGGCAAGTTGGATAAAGAAGCTCAGCGCATGGCGGACGAAGGCAAGACGCCCATGTTCGTGGCGGTGAACGGGCAGGCCGCTGGCGTTGTGGCAGTTGCAGACACCGTCAAAGACGACAGCCGCGAAGCCATCGCTCAACTCAAGAGACTGGGCTTGGAAGTGGTCATGCTTACCGGTGACAACCGCCGTACCGCCGAAGCGATCGCCAAACAAGTGGATGTGGACCGTGTGCTGGCTGAAGTACTGCCGGAGGATAAATCCCGCAACGTGCAGATGCTGCAACGCGAGGGCAAGGTGGTTGCCATGGTCGGCGACGGTATCAACGATGCCCCGGCGCTGGCCCAGGCTGA
>JBJKOR010000183.1:0-2461 GCA_046707185.1 Anaerolineales bacterium
ACCAGAATGTTCGGAACGCTCGCGCCGGTATCGGCGTTGACGACGCGTCCTTGAATCCCCCCCAGCGGGCGCGAGTAATTTTTATCACTCCAACTCCCAATCTGATCCTGCACCTGGCCTTGCCCGCCCACCTCATACATGCGATAGCGGATCGGCGTGTTGAGTGCAGTATCTTCAGAGATTGACGATCCAGCCTTCCGGACATAACGATATTTGACCACCGCACCCAACGGCAACGGCAATGTAACGATATACGTCAACTTGTCCTTCATCTGCATCGGATACATTGAGGCGTTCAACGCCAGGCCGGTCACTTCATCCATCATGTTTAGATAAAGCAATTCGCCCGGAGCCAATGGCTCAGGCAAAATGGCTGTGAAAGTTGTCAACGCGCGCGACTCAGGCGTGGGGGAAGGAAGAACAGGTGTTGCCGGTTGTGTCGGCCCCAAGTCGATGTTGGGCAGCTGAATCAGCGACGTAGTACAAGCCAGTGTGCTCAACAGCAATATGGAAATGGACAAGGTTATGATCGATTTGGAATTAAGCTGAAGATGAACTCTACTCCTGGCTTTCGTTGCTTTCATTTCCCGACTCCTTTTGCGCGGCTAAAATTTGTTGCCGTATATCGTATTGATGTTCCGCCAGGCTGCCGAGCACACCGTTGACGAAACGCGGTGCGCTATCGGAGCCGTAGAGTTTGGCGATCTCCACTGCCTCATTGATCGCGACCTTGACCGGTGTTTGATTTTGAACGGCAAATTCCCAGCAGGAGATTCGCAGGATGTTGCGGTCGATCGCTGCGATCTGGTCGAGCGGCCATTCCGGAGCGTATTTTTCTATCGCATGATCGAGCTTTTGAGTGAGGGGCAAAACGCCGAAGATGATCTGCCGTGCAAACTCGGCCAATTCATCGGAAAGCGGTGCATCCTCCAGCCGCGCTTGGAACACATCGGCGGGAGGATGATTCGCAATATCTATTTCGTAAAGTACTTGCAGGGCCAAACAACGCGCCCTGGTGCGGGACTTCATGAGATATCAGTCCTCTTGTGTCCCCTCATAATGAATATCTTCGACATGGACATCGACATGACCCACATCCATGCCGGTCATTTCCTGAATAGCGCGCATCACTTGTTGTTGAACATTACGTCCCACTTCGCGAATGTTGACTTCTTCCTTCACGATGATGAAGATTTCGGCGGAAGCAACATTGTCATGAAGGACAATCTGAACACCGTTCTCCGCGCCGCGCCGGAAGAGCCGATTGACTCCCCCTGCTACCGGTGCCATGTCACTGACGCCTTCCACACTGAGCGTCGCCATGCGGGCAATAGTGATCAACACTTCGGGAGCAATCGTGGTCTTACCGGGTGGACGAGATTGTTCTTCCATAGTTTCTCCTGTATCGTTCTGAGCGAAGCGACCAACGAGAGTGAAGTCGAAGAACAGCGAGTATTTCGACTTCAGCATTCGCCTCCGCTCAACGCGAGGTTTTGTTTACATCACCATTCCACCGTCCACCTGCAAAATCACACCAGTGACGAACGATGCTTCATCGGATACAAGGTAAGCGATTGCGTAGGCGATGTCTTCCGGCTTGCCAAAGCGCCCCATTGGCGTCAGCTTGAGCGAAATGTCTTTGATCTCCTGCGGGAGATTGACCGTCAAACGCGTCTCGATAAAACCGGGCGCGACCGCGTTCACCGTGATGTTGCGCGAGCCGACTTCTTTGGCGAGTGCTTTCGTAAAGCCCATGATCCCAGCTTTGGAAGAGGAATAATTGGTTTGTCCAGCCTGACCCGAAACGCCGGAAACTGACGAAAGACTCACGATGCGCCCGTAGTGTTGTTTCATCATGGAGCGGATCACGGCTTGCGAGCAGTTGAATGCGCCTTTGAGATTGATA
Organism: Anaerolineales bacterium; assembly: GCA_046707185.1. Taxonomy (GTDB): domain Bacteria; phylum Chloroflexota; class Anaerolineae; order Anaerolineales; family Villigracilaceae; genus Fen-1038. The sequence continues at coordinate 1,907 of JBJKOR010000183.1, forward strand.
TCGATTACCGCGTCCCAATCCGCTTCCGTCATGCGCATGATCAGGTTGTCGCGCGTGATGCCCGCGTTGTTGACCAGAATGTCCACTTTGCCGAACTGTTGAATGGCAGAGTCGATCATCGCTTTGGCGCTGGCGGAATCCGACACATTGACGGCCTGCGCCACGATTTTTCGTCCCGTTTCGGCAGCGATTTCCTTGGCCGTCGCTTCGGCCGTTTCCACCGCAATATCCGCGACCATGTTATCGGCGCCGCGTTGAGCCAACACTTCCACGATGGCACGTCCGATTCCTTGTGCGCCGCCGGTCACAACTGCGACCTTTCCTTGCAAGGATAAGAATTCAGGCATGATTAGCTCCTCAGAATTAGTTTATGCTTTTGCACCTCAACAAAATAATCGAGCAATAAATTCTACCCAATTCTCCATCGTCTAAAGCGGAGCGAGGCGACAGCCGAACGCAATCGAAGGATATTTGCTGTACCTGCCCTTCGACTACGTGGCGTTCTTGCCGCCACTCCGCTCAGGGCAACGGTATTTTTGCTGGATTTATTTGTAA
>JBJKOR010000184.1:0-2796 GCA_046707185.1 Anaerolineales bacterium
TTCATCAACGCAAAGCAAAATCCATTTCTCGCCAATCGACTTACCCGCTTCTTCCATCCAATCCGAAAAGGCGCGATAGGGTTCTTTTTCCAAAGCACTTTGGGAAATGCCGTTCAACGTGATGGAACGATTGCTCAAGGCGCTATTTTGAATCGACTCGGCGATCTTGCCAAACAAGCTGACCGCATTATCCGACAGCGCCGCGCTTTGCAAATCCACCATGACGGGAATCACCTGCGGACCAATGGCATTGGGCAATTGCCTCAGCACGGAAGTCTTGCCCATGCGACGTGCACCGAATAACAACAATGCAGGCCGTTGATCGGCTTGCGAGACCAGCTCGCGTTCGAGGGCGGGGAAAATATCGCGTCGGCCTTTGAAGACTTTGCTCTGCAATGCCAGCGGCGAACCGGCAACATACACATTGGGAATACCTTTTTCTTCCTGCGCCAATGTATATTCGCGCGAGAAGATTTGTCTCCAGCCTTCGAGCGCAGGAACGAAACGTTTCGTAAGTGCTGAATCTTTTTCCAATGTCAAGCCGCGTTGTACGTTCACGATCAGATTCAATCCCAATCTCAATTGTTCCTGACGGTTATAGGGTGTTTCGCTTTCAATCGAAGCCAGTGCATGGCGCGAGATTTCATCCAGACTAAGCAAGGTATTTTTAAATTCATCACGAGTATTTTGCGGCAGCCAACCAAGCGCAGTAGAAATACGAGCAATTGAAGGCAAATCCTTTGCTGCTTCCATATCGTCGGTTATCAAAGAAAGTACCGCGTTCTTCGCCGCCCAACCTTGCTTGAATGAACTGGCGGTATAAGCAATACACTCTACACCAAACTCACGATCTTCTCTGGCGATTGCCTGCAATTGTGTGTCCAATCCAATTAAAGGAAACCAGATCAATTCATCCCATACAACCGGTGAGAAATGCCATGAACGAACCGCCCCCCCCCCGGAACCGCCTCTTGATAAAATCCAACTGAACGGCACTTGCAAAATATATAACGGCAGGCGCAAATAGCTGATGATATAGCTGACGCCAAACGCCACGCCAAACGCCACGCCAGCCGCCACGCCAAACGCCACGCCAAACGCCACGCCACCCGCCACGCCAACCGCCACGCCAACCGCCACGCCAAACCAATCCACTTGAACGCCTGCCAGAGCGAGCAAACCTGCTATTCCAAAAGCGATGGGCCAGGGTGTGATCACGATATGAAAAAAGGATAGCGGGATAAGCGAACGAAATTCGGGATGTTCTTTACTCCTTCTCCACAATGTGAACAGGCTGGGATCATTCCCCAGAGTTGGATCAATTCGATGGATATAGCGATCCAGCGTGATGGGTCTGAAAAATATCCAATAAAGAAATTTCAGTAAATCCTGGGGAAAGCGCAGAGGGTGCATTAGTTACTGCCTTTGCGAAGCCAAGCGGTTATAAACGGTTGCAGGTTTATAAAGCCAAACACGACTGCTAAGAATAGAAGAATAATGACCCAACCGAGAATTCCAGCGGTTTGGTCACCGGCAGCATTATTGTTGAATAACTCAAGAAAGAATCTTCCCAAAGAAGTTGGAAATGAGATGAATATCATTCTTAAAATAGATGATAATGTTTTAGTTTGTTGAGCCTTATCAGATTTGGCAACGAGGTTGTTCGATTCCTGTTCGTATTCCTTTTTTACTTTATTCCAATCGATCCTTCCACTTTCACGCGCATCATGAACAATGCTTGCGGCAATCTGCAATTTGGCAGGATGATGTCCAGCTAGATGAAGGATTTGTTCTTTTTCTTCGGCAGCAAATGGCGGTTCGGCACGATTGAGTAGTTCTTTTACTTCATCATCGTTGAATTCACTCAACTGCCTTTGAATGAAGATATTGGGAAAGGTCGAAGTCATGTTGCTCTGATGGATCAAGTCAGAGAGCGGGGATTTTGAAGCTGTAATAAAAGCCAGCTTATTATTGCTCCCCAAACTGCGAAAGGCTTCATACACATCGTTTGGAAATTCATCCTTACGATTGGCGAGATGCTCGAATTCATCAAGACATATCACGGGGCAAAGACTGTCCTGGTTATGAAACTTTTCAAATGCTTCAGTGAAATAACTCAACGTTATATTTTTTGATGGAGGCAAGCCCAAGTTATTCAAGATATAACTCAATAATCCGTGCAAAGTATGGTTGTGAGGATCATCAAGATCAACGAACACAAAACGATATTTTTCTGGATATTTCAAACGTTGGGAATATATTTTGGTGACGTGATACAAGAGCGAAGATTTGCCAATCCGCCGCTCACCGACCATCGAAATGTGTTGAGCCTGTCCATCACTGAAATGTTCCAATGCCGAGAAAATTACGCGCAGTTCAGCCTTCCGCCCGATGAAATCCTTCGGGTTCTCGATGCGTCCGCCGTAGAAGAATGGATTGGGCATGCCGTCCCTCACTGATATAGGATGAGGATATTATACAACGCGGTCATCATTCTAGCGGGACTAAAGTCCCTGCTCAGTTCATGGAAGAGGCGCTGTTGCACCACTATTCTTCAGCCCGCAGGGCTTCAACGCAATGAGGCGGGGACTTGAGTCCCCGGCGAGAAGCAACGAGATTCTTCGCTCCCTTCGAGAGAATGACATACTATTCAACTTGCAACCCTTCCCACTCCGCCAACTTCGCATCCATCTCTTTTACTACCACAAACAATACATTTCTGAACATAAACTATACAACAACATTGAATCAAGGGCAATAACAATCCGCAAAAACGTTTCATTAAAAATATTACAA
>JBJKOR010000185.1:0-2162 GCA_046707185.1 Anaerolineales bacterium
ATGTTCGTTCCGCCCGGCTCGCGCGTGGCAAAGACTTTGTGCCCCTGCGCGGTCAACCATTCCGTTAGCGGTTTGATGTGGGATGTTTTGCCGGAACCTTCCGGCCCTTCGAGTGTGATGAACATAACTTTTTACCTTACGATCAAGTATCCGCCGACGATCAACAATCCGGCGCCGAGCAGACGCGTCGGGTCAACGGCGCGAACCGAGACGCCGAACCAGCCGAATTGGTCGATGAGGATGCCCATCACCAATTGTCCGATGATGATCAGGGCCAGGGCCGTCGTCGCACCGAGGCGCGGCATGGTTTGATTGATGGTCAAATACAAGAGGACGCCAAAACTGCCGGAGAGGAACATATACCACGAAAGTCCCCGCCAATTGGCGATCTGCTCACCGCCGAGTGCCAGCAAGAGCGCGCCCGAGATGATCGCACCGCTGATGTGCACGACGAACGCTCCCGCCATCGTCCCAATCCGCTGACTCATCTGGGACACAATCGGTCCCTGCACGCCCACTGCCAGGCCTCCCACCACACCGATCAAAATCGTCAAGATTACATTCGCCATTTTGTTTGTTCCTTTTCGTAGACGTGAATTCAGAATCTTTACAGCGGGACTCAAGTCCCTCCTGAGTTCATGAAAGCCTTTTCAGGGCCTCCACGCGATGAGGCGGGGACTTATAGTCCCCAGCTAAGATATTCCTTCTCATTATACGTTTATCTCTGGGTAATTTCATTGTCATTTTTGCGTAATAAAATAAAATCAAAATAATTAATGTCACTACGGGGAACCGCTGGTCGAGTGTGCCGAGCAGAGCGAGGCATGTATCAAGACCGACGCGACGGAGCAATCCCGCAAGGGGATGATCTCTCAACTAATCATCAAACAGGAGATTGTCACGTCGCTACGCTTCGACTTCGGGCTTTGCCCTCCGCTCAGCGCGACGGCAGTTCGCAACACTTGCACCTGCATGCAAGTGCAGGTGTGACATTTGCAACAAGGAGTTTCAAATGACTATCAAACGTATCTTATATATTGCATTGGTTGTGGTCGTCGCCGGGCTATCCGGACTTGGTGGAGCCGTGGCTGGCGGATATGGCGTCTATCGAGCCGTCAAGAATTCAGCTGCGCTGCCCACACCGATTCGAGCGGCATTGCCCATCAGCAATACCAACCCGAGCACCACACTGACGCTCAACGCCACCGACATTCAAACCGCCATCACGCAAGCCGTTCAAAAAGTCGGTCCCGCCGTCGTGACCGTGGTTGGAACCATTCCGGGACAGATGACATTCTTCGGGCAGACCGGTGCGCAAACCGTCAGCGGAAGCGGATTGTTCATTTCCAATCAAGGTTACATTCTCACCAATAATCATGTGATCGAAAATACACAGGATACCAACGTTATTCTGGCGGACGGCACGCAGGAAAAGGCGACCGTCGTGGGGAGTGATCCATATTCGGATATCGCCGTGTTGAAAGTGAACGGTAAAGTTCCGGCGGTGGCCACGCTTGGAAATTCGGATTTGCTCAAGCCCGGTGAGACCGCCATTGCGATCGGTTCGCCGCTTGGAAACTTTAAAAACACGGTAACGGTTGGCGTGGTCAGCGCGACCGGTCGTTCCATCGACACCGGTAACGGGTACTCCATCGAAGGTCTGATCCAAACCGACGCGGCGATCAACCAGGGCAACTCGGGCGGACCGTTGGTGAATCTGGCAGGGCAAGTGATTGGCATCAACACGCTGATCGTCCGCAATACCGGAACCGGAACCGTCGCGGAAGGACTCGGATTCTCCATCCCGATCAACACTGCACAGTCCGTGGCAACAGAGATCATCCAAAAAGGATATGTCTCGCATCCGTATCTTGGAATCAGTTACCAGCCCATTACGCCGGATGTCGCCGCCGCCTATGGCCTGCCAATTCAATGGGGCATCTACGTGACGCGCGTTGCCTCGGGAAGCCCCGCCGCACAAGCCGGATTGAGGCAGGGCGATATGATCAGCCAGATCGATAATACGCCGCTGGATGCCACCCATTCGTATCTCAACACGTTGTTCTCCTACAAAGCGGGCGACCAGATTACGCTGACGGTCAACCGCAATGGACAGACTTTTCAAGCGAAAGTGACGTTGGGCGAAGCACAGCATTAGCAAT